>NZ_CACSIS010000022.1:0-98325 GCF_902705905.1 Klebsiella sp. 18074
CAGAGACTTGGTATTCATTTTTCGTCCGAGGACGTTAAGAATCCATGTCACTTTGAGTGCCCACACAGATTGTCTGATAAATTGTTAAAGAGCAGTGCAACGCGGCTTTCGCTCACCGTTGCGAGGTGGCGTATATTACGCTTTCCTCTTTCAGAGTCAACCCTTAATTTAGGATTTTTCTCTTCAACCGAACCGGCTTAATCTGTGAAGTTGTTCACATTTTCCGTGTCAGTGGGAGCGCATTATAGGGAGTTCTTTTGGTATGGCAAGCCTTAAAATACAAAAAACCTATCAAGCGCTCATTATTTGAACTTTCCCAGCCATCTCACGAATAGCTGATACCGCTGAAATCCAGGACTGGCGCGGCCTGCGGCCTATTTCCGTCTCAAGGCGGTTTTTTCAAAAAATGTATGGCGTCCCGCACGCAGACGGCAGCCGCTGGCGTAGAGGAGCCATAAACGGCGGATTAAGCAGCCGCTTTGACTCACGACAAGGCGTCCTCGGCTCACACCTTTCTATAATCAGGACCGTTTCTCCTTACTGGTGTGAATCTATGGCTTATCAACTGAACATTAACTGGCCCGAGTTTTTAGAGAAGTACTGGCAAAAGCAGCCGGTAGTATTAAAGAATGCTTTCCCGAACTTCGTCGATCCGATCACCCCGGACGAGCTGGCGGGTCTGGCCATGGAACCGGAAGTCGACAGCCGGCTGGTCAGCCTGGTAAACGAGCAGTGGCAGGCCAGCAACGGGCCGTTCGAACATTTTGATGGCCTGGGCGAAACCGGCTGGTCGCTGCTGGCGCAGGCGGTCAACCACTGGCATATGCCTGCCGCCGAGCTGGTTCGCCCGTTCCGCGTGCTGCCTGACTGGCGCCTTGATGACCTGATGATCTCCTTCTCGGTCCCGGGCGGCGGCGTTGGCCCGCACATCGACCAGTATGATGTCTTCATTATTCAGGGTATGGGCAGCCGCCGCTGGCGCGTGGGCGACAAGCTGCCGATGCGTCAGTTCTGCCCGCACCCGGCGCTGCTGCACGTCGATCCGTTCCCACCGATTATTGATGAAGATCTCGAACCGGGCGATATCCTTTATATCCCACCAGGATTCCCGCACGACGGCATCACCCACGAAACGGCGCTCAACTACTCCGTTGGCTTCCGCGGGCCGAATGGTCGCGACCTGATCAGCAGCTTTGCCGACTACGCGCTGGAAAACGATCTTGGCGGCGAGCACTACAGCGATCCGGACCTGACCTGTCGCGAACATCCTGGCCGGGTTGAAGAGTATGAGCTCGACCGTCTGCGCGGGATGATGATCGACATGATTAGCCAGCCGGAGGACTTTACCCAGTGGTTTGGCCGCTTTGCCACCACCCCGCGTCACGATCTGGACATCGCGCCGGCCGAGCCGCCTTATACAGAAGAAGAGATTGTTGATGCCCTCAACGGCGGCGAAACGCTGGCCCGCCTGAGCGGCCTGCGCGTCCTGCATATCGGCGACAGCTTCTTTGTGAACAGCGAAGCGCTGGCAATCACCGATGCCGACGCGCTGGACGCGCTGTGCCGCTACACCTCGCTGAGTAAAGATGAGCTGGGCAAGGGACTGCATAACCCGGACTTTATCGCCGAGCTAACGCGCCTTATCAACCAGGGTTACTGGTACTTCGAAGAGTAAGCCTCCCAAAGCCTGGCACCGCCAGGCTTCTTTTTATGGTCTGCTTTTATTACCTGCTTTTATTACGCCCGTTTTGGCAGCGTCAGAATAAAGCGGGTTGAGCGCGCGTCGGACTCTACCGCCACGCTGCCGCGGTGCGCCGTGACGATCGATTTAACGATAGCCAGGCCAATGCCGCTCCCCTCGCCTTTACGCTGGCGGGAGGGATCGACGCGGTAGAAGCGGTCGAAAAGCCGCGACAGATGTTCTGCAGGTATCGGCGCTCCCGGATTCTCAACGATCAGCTGAACCCGGGCATCGGCCTCCGTCAGGTGAACGGTGACCGCCCGGCCGCCCGGCGTATAGCGAATGGCGTTAGAGAGCAAATTACTCATCGCCCGGCGCAGCATCAGCGGGTCGCCAACCACCCAGCAGGCGCTGCCGCTAAAGTGCAGGGCCACTTCTCGATCCTCAGCCCAGGCCTCAAAGAAATCGAAGACCTTGCTGACCTCATCGGCCAGATTCAGCGCTTTTAGCTCCGGGATCAGCTGATTGTTGTCGGCCTGCGCCAGAAACAGCATATCGCTGACCATCCGCGACATCCGCGAGAACTCTTCCAGATTGGAGTACAGCACATCCTCCAGCTCTTTCTGACTGCGGGTCTGACTGAGCGCGATCTCCGTCTGGGTCACCAGGTTGGTTATCGGCGTGCGGATCTCATGGGCAATATCCGCGGAAAAGTTGGACTGACGGGTAAACACATCCTCGATACGTTCCAGCATATGGTTAAACGACAGCACCAGCCGCTCCAGCTCAATCGGCACCGACTGCGGGTTTAAGCGCACGTCGAGGTCGCGGGAGGTAATGTTTTGAATCTGTCGGCTGACCCGGCGAATCGGCTTATGCCCGTGATAGACCACGAACAGCACAATAAAGAAGATAAGGATGCTGATAATCGTCGCCGCCGAAATCAGCCTCGCCTTCAGCTCGTTAATATAGTGGAGATGAAAATCGATCGACAGAGCCATAAGCAGGCGGTAGGCCGGCCTGCCGTCCGCCGCGCGGCCAAGCGGCAGCATAATCAGCCGCCAGGAGCGGGTCTGCATCTGGTGGTTATCATGGGTTAACGCCCGCGGATGCGGATCTACCCACGAGATAACGTTGCCATCCTGCAGCCTGGCGGCAATGCCCGGCGTGCTCATAATATGGCTGAGATCCGGGCCGTTCGGTGACTGGAAAAGGGTCTGCCCGCTGCCGTCATCGAGGCAAATAAAGACGTTGGCGTAGCCATCGATCACGTTCTTTAAGATCTCCAGCCGCCGCGCCTGAGGATAGTCGGCGTGGTTGAGCACCGTCTCAAGGGTGGTGGCTAGCTGCCTGAGGTCGTGGGCGTCTCGCTCTTCAAAGTGCGCCTTTACCGAGTGGATCATTATCCAGGTGAAGGCGAAAAAGGCCACTATCGTCGCCAGGCTGATAAAAAAGGTCAGCCGCGTCGCCAGCGAAAAGGGCCGCCGCAGCAGCTTAATCACCATCCGGCACCTCGAGCACGTAGCCGACGCCGCGCACGGTCTGGATAAGCTTAGGTTCAAAGTCATTATCGATTTTGCCCCGCAGCCGCTTCACCGCCACGTCGATGGCGTTGGTGTCGCTGTCAAAATTCATATCCCAAACCTGGGAGGCGATTAGCGAACGGGGCAGCACCTCCCCCTGATGGCGGATAAAGAACTCCAGCAGCGTAAACTCTTTGCTGGTCAATGTGATGCGCGCGCCCGCGCGGGTCACCCTGCGGCTGACCAGGTCGAGCGTTAAATCCGCCACCTGGAACTGGCTCTCAACGATCGTCGCCGCCCCGCGACGCAGGAGCGTCCTCACCCGCGCCAGCAGCTCGGCAAAGGCAAAGGGCTTGACCAGATAATCATCGGCCCCGAGCTCAAGCCCCTTCACCCGATGCTCAACGGTCCCCAGCGCGGTCAGCAGCAGGATCGGCATGCCTTTATCGGCAGATCGCAGCATTCTGACGATATCCCAGCCGTTCACATCCGGCAGCATAATGTCGAGGATCAGCAGGTCATAATCGCTGGTCATCGCCAGGTGATAGCCGTTCAGACCGTTATCCGCCAGATCGACAACAAAACCGGCTTCCGTCAGCCCTTTCGTCAGGTACTCACCGGTTTTCATCTCATCTTCGACGATCAAAATCTTCATCACCTGCTCCTTCACGCGCCGGTTGTGCGGGCTTTCAATTTTAGAGGAGCGCAACCGGATAGCAATGAATTCTCAGGAAAATGACAGCTTTGTCATTTTCCCGTCACGCGTCAAACAGACGCCGTTGCGTAAAGTACAGGGCATTCCCTGATAGCCGATAAACCTGCCACTATGCGCCAGTTAAAGCTTATTTCGCTCAGCGTTATTTTTATCCTGACGGGCTGTCTCTCCTTAGCCCCGGACTACCGCCAGCCGCCCTCGCCGGTGCCGCAGCAGTTCTCCCTCAGCCAGAACAAACTGGTGGCGCCGCCTGCGGGCTATCAGGAGACCGGCTGGCGCGCGTTTTTCGCCGACCCACAGGTTAAAGCGCTGATTGCCACCGCCCTTGTCAATAACCGGGACTTGCGCATGGCGACCCTGAAAGTGCAGGAGGCGCGGGCGCAGTACGGCGTGACCGATGCCGACCGCTATCCGCAGCTCGACGCCTCCACCAGCACCACCTACGGCGGGAAGCTTAAAGGCGATACCACCACCAGCAGCGACTATCAGGCCGGACTGAACCTCAGCTTCGATCTCGACTTCTTCGGCCGCCTGAAAAACATGAGCGAAGCGCAGCGGCAGACCTTTTTCGCCAGCGTGGAAGCCCAGCGCGCGGTGCACATCTTATTGATTTCGAACGTGTCACAAAGCTACTTCAACCAGCGACTGGCCGCAGCGCAGCTCGCCGTAGCCCGCGAGACGTTAAAAAACTACCGCCAGTCCTACGCTTTTGTAGAGAAACAGCTGCTGACCGGCAGCAGCAGCGTGCTGGCGCTGGAGCAGGCGCGCGGGGTGATTGAAAGCACCCGCGCCGACATCGCCAGGCGGGAAGGCGAGCTGGCGCAGGCCAACAACGCCCTGCAGCTGCTGCTGGGCAGCTATCAGCGCCTGCCGGACGATGCGGCCGACGGCGCGGCGGATCTTCACAGCGTCAGGCTGCCGCCCGCCCTCTCCTCGCAGATCCTGCTCCAGCGCCCCGATATTTTAGAGGCCGAGCACGGGCTGCGGGCGGCGAACGCCAATATCGGCGCCGCGCGGGCGGCCTTCTTCCCGTCGATTACGCTAACCAGTTCGCTTTCCGGCAGCAGCGCCGACCTCTCCAGCCTGTTTAATCCGGCCAGCGGGATGTGGAACTTCATCCCTAAAATCGAGCTGCCGATATTCAACGCCGGGCGAAATCAGGCCAACCTCGACGTCTCCGAAATCCGCCAGCAGCAGTCGGTGGTGAATTACGAACAGAAAATCCAGAACGCCTTTAAAGAGGTGGCCGACGCCCTGGCCCTGCGCCAGAGCCTGGCGGATCAAATCAGCGCCCAGCAGCGCTATCTCGCCTCCCTGCAAATCACCCGCCAGCGCGCCGGAACGCTCTATCAGCACGGCGCGGTCAGCTATATCGAAGTGCTGGACGCCGAACGTTCGCTGTTCGCCACGCAGCAGACCCTGCTGGATCTCAACTACGCCCGCCAGGTGAACGAAATTCAGCTCTTTACCGCCCTCGGCGGCGGCTGGCTGGAATAACCCATTATTGAATATCAGGAGTGTTAATCATGAATCATGTCGCAAAAACGGTCATTTTTGGTCTTCTTCTGTCCGCCGTGGCCTCCGGCGCCCAGGCCGCCGGACACCAGCATGGCGAAATGATGCCCGCCGCGCCCGCCGCCGGGCAGGCGCAGGCCATCAGCGCCACCGGCGAAGTCAAAATCATTGATATGGAGGGTAAAAAAGTCACCATCAACCATGACGCCATCCCGGCGGTGAACTGGCCGCCGATGACCATGCGCTTCACCATCACTCCGCAAACCCAGCTTAACGCGGTTAAGCCCGGCGATAAGGTCGCCTTCACCTTTATTCAGCAGGGCAACCTCTCCTTATTACAGGATATCCACGTTAACTAATAAGGTGTTCACGGAGCGCATTACGATGGTCTCTCTAAAACTTAAAACCGCTGCGCTCATTATCAGCAGTATGTCTCTTGGGGGCATGATTGCGGCGGGCCTCTATATCGGGCTTTCGCCCGCTCATCCTGAGGGCGACGCGGAGCCTGCCGCCGGACAGGCGCGTAAAGTCCTGTTCTGGTATGACCCGATGTACCCCAATACGCGGTTTGATAAGCCGGGGAAATCGCCGTTTATGGATATGGACCTGGTGGCCAAATACGCCGATGAAGAGGCGCCGCCCTCAGCCGCGCCGGGCGTACGCATCGACCCGACGCAGACCCAGAATCTGGGCGTTAAAACCGCCGCCGTCGTTCGCGGCCCGCTAAGCTACGCCCGAACCTTCCCGGCCAACGTCAGCTATAACGAATACCAGTTTGTCATCGTCCAGGCGCGCTCGGCGGGCTTTATCGACAGGGTCTACCCGCTGACCGTCGGGGATAAGATAAAGAAAGGCACCCCGCTTATCGACCTGACCATTCCCGACTGGGTCGAGGCGCAGAGCGAATATCTGCTGCTGCAGGAAACCGGCGGCACCGCCACCCAGGTGGAGGGGATCCTCGAGCGGCTGCGCCTCGCCGGCATGCCGGATGAGGATATCCGCCGCCTGAAGGCGACGCGCAAAATTCAGACCCGCTTCACCCTTAAAGCGCCGATTGACGGCGTGATTACCGCCTTTGATCTTCGCACCGGCATGAACATCGCCAAAGATAACGTGGTGGCTAAAATTCAGGGCATGGACCCGGTGTGGATTAGCGCCTCGGTGCCGGAATCCATCGCCTGGCTGATTAAAGACGCCTCGCAGTTTGTCCTTTCCGTTCCAGCATGGCCGGACAAAGCCTTCACCATCAGCAAATGGAGCATGCTGCCCGGCGTGGATGCGGCTACCCGCACGCTGCAGCTGCGTCTGCAGGTCGATAATCCGGACGAGGCGCTGAAGCCGGGAATGACCGCCTGGCTGAAGCTGAACGCGCAGAGTCAGCCGATGCTGCTGATCCCGTCGAAAGCGCTGATCGACAGCGGCACGGAGCAGCGGGTTATCACCGTGGACGGCGACGGCCGCTTCGTGCCGAAACGGGTCGCGGTCTTCCAGCAGTCCGGCGATATGACGGCGATCCGCTCCGGCATTCACGAAGGAGAGAAGGTGGTCGCCAGCGGTCTGTTCCTGATTGATTCCGAGGCCAATATCTCCGGCGCGCTGGATCGGATGCGCGCCCGGCCGACCGCCACGACGCCGAACGTGCCGAATAGCGCGGCGCATGCGCACTGAGGAGATGACAAATGATTGAATGGATTATCCGTCGCTCGGTGGCCAACCGCTTTCTGGTGATGATGGGGGCGCTGTTCCTCAGCATCTGGGGGACGTGGACCATCGTCCATACGCCGGTGGATGCCCTGCCGGATCTCTCTGACGTTCAGGTGATCGTCAAGACCAGCTACCCCGGCCAGGCACCGCAAATCGTCGAAAACCAGGTCACCTGGCCGCTGACCACCACCATGCTCTCGGTACCGGGAGCCAAAACGGTGCGCGGCTTCTCGCAGTTCGGCGCCTCCTACGTCTACGTGATTTTTGCCGACGGCACCGATCCTTACTGGGCGCGCTCGCGGGTGCTGGAGTACCTCAACCAGGTACAGGGCAAGCTTCCGGCTGGCGTCAGCGCCGAAATGGGCCCGGATGCCACCGGCGTCGGCTGGATCTACGAGTACGCGCTGGTCGACCGCAGCGGCAGGCACGACCTCGCGGAGCTGCGCTCGCTGCAGGACTGGTTTTTAAAATATGAGCTAAAAACGATTTCGGACGTTTCGGAAGTGGCCTCGGTGGGCGGCGTGGTCAAAGAGTATCAGGTCGTGGTCGACCCGCTGAAGCTGACCCAGTACGGCATTACCCTGGCGGCGGTGAAATCGGCGCTGGAGGCCTCCAACCAGGAGGCCGGCGGCTCTTCCGTCGAGCTGGCGGAAGCCGAATATATGGTGCGCGCCAGCGGCTATCTGCAAAGCCTCGACGACTTTAACAACATCGTGCTGGCAACCGGCGACAGCGGCGTGCCGGTCTATCTGCGCGACGTCGCCAGGGTGCAGATCGGCCCGGAAATGCGCCGCGGCATCGCCGAACTGAACGGCGAAGGCGAAGTGGCCGGCGGCGTGGTGATCCTGCGCTCCGGCAAGAACGCCCGCGAAGTGATTTCGGCCGTAAGGGCTAAACTGGCGTCCCTGCAGAGCAGCCTGCCGGAAGGGGTTGAAGTGGTCACTACCTATGACCGCAGCCAGCTGATCGACCGGGCCATCGATAACCTCAGCATGAAGCTACTGGAGGAGTTTATCGTCGTCGCGCTGGTCTGCGCACTGTTCCTGTGGCACCTACGTTCGGCGCTGGTCGCCATTATCTCTCTCCCGCTCGGCCTGTGCTTCGCCTTTATCATGATGCATTTCCAGGGGTTGAACGCCAACATCATGTCGCTGGGCGGAATTGCGATTGCGGTGGGGGCAATGGTCGATGCCGCCATCGTGATGATAGAAAACGCCCACAAGCGGCTGGAGGAGTGGGATCACCAGCATCCCGGAGAGCGGCCCGATAACGACACGCGCTGGAAAATCATCACCGACGCTTCGGTGGAGGTCGGCCCGGCGCTGTTTATCAGCCTGCTGATTATCACTCTGTCGTTTATCCCGATTTTCACCCTCGAAGGGCAGGAAGGTAAGCTGTTCGGCCCGCTGGCGTTTACCAAAACCTGGTCGATGGCCGGGGCGGCGCTGCTGGCGATCGTGGCGATCCCGATCCTGATGGGATTCTGGATCCGCGGCAAGATCCCGGCGGAAAGCAGCAACCCGCTCAACCGTTTCCTGATCCGCATTTATCACCCGCTGCTGCTGAAGGTGCTGCGCTGGCCGAAAGCGACCCTGCTGGTCGCGGCGCTAACGATCCTGACGGTCATCTGGCCGCTAAGCCGGGTGGGCGGCGAGTTCCTGCCGCAGATCAACGAAGGCGATCTGCTGTATATGCCGTCAACCCTGCCGGGAATTTCCGCCTCGCAGGCGGCGGATATGCTGCAGAAGACCGATAAGCTGATCATGACGGTGCCGGAAGTGGCCCGCGTGTTCGGCAAGACCGGTAAGGCCGAGACCGCCACCGATTCCGCGCCGCTGGAGATGGTCGAGACCACCATTCAGCTCAAGCCGCAGAATCAGTGGCGCCCGGGGATGACCATGGAGAAGATCGTCGAGGAGCTGGATAAAGCCGTGCGCCTGCCGGGACTCGCCAACCTGTGGGTGCCGCCGATCCGCAACCGGATCGATATGCTCTCCACCGGGATCAAGAGCCCGATCGGCATTAAGGTCTCCGGCACTAACCTCGCCGATATCGACGAGAGCGCCGAGCAGATTGAAGCGGTGGCGCGTACCGTGCCGGGCGTCACCTCGGCGCTGGCGGAGCGGCTGGTCGGCGGGCGCTATCTCAACATCGATATCAACCGCGAGCAGGCCGCCCGCTACGGCATGAGCGTCGGCGACGTGCAGCTGTTCGTCTCCTCGGCCATCGGCGGCGCGATGGTGGGCGAAACGGTAGAAGGCGTCGAGCGCTACCCGATCAACATCCGCTACCCGCAAAGCTACCGCGACAGCCCGGAGGCCCTGCGCCAGCTACCGATCCTCACTCCGCTGAAGCAGCAAATCGTCCTCGGCGACGTGGCGGAGGTCAAGGTGGTAACCGGCCCGTCGATGCTGAAAACCGAGAACGCCCGCCCGACCAGCTGGATCTATATCGACGCCAGGGATCGCGACATGGTGTCGGTGGTGCACGATCTGCAGCAGGCCATCGCCCAGGGCGTGAAGCTGAAGCCGGGGACCAGCGTCTCCTACTCCGGCCAGTTTGAGCTGCTCGAACGCGCCAACCAGAAGCTGAAGCTGATGGTCCCCATGACGCTGATGATCATTTTCGTCCTGCTGTACCTGGCCTTCCGTCGCTTTGGCGAAGCGCTGCTGATCGTCGCCAGCGTGCCGTTCGCGCTGGTCGGCGGCATCTGGTTCCTCTACTGGATGGGGTTCCATCTGTCGGTGGCGACCGGTACCGGCTTTATCGCCCTTGCCGGGGTGGCGGCGGAGTTTGGCGTAGTGATGCTGATGTACCTGCGCCACGCCATTGAAGCGGAGCCGTCGCTGGAGAACGCGGAAACCTTCAGCGCTGATAAGCTTGACGAAGCGCTGTACCGCGGCGCGGTGCTGCGCGTACGGCCAAAGGCGATGACCGTGGCGGTGATTATCGCTGGCCTGCTGCCGATTTTATGGGGTACCGGCGCCGGTTCGGAGGTGATGAGCCGCATCGCCGCGCCGATGATTGGCGGAATGATCACCGCCCCGCTGCTGTCGCTGTTTATCATTCCGGCAGCCTATAAGCTGATGTGGCTGTACCGGCACCGGCGCCCGGCGCAGCGGGCATAACCGAGCGGCGTGCGGGCCGGATCGCTATCCGCCCCGCGCGCCCTCGCGCACTCTGCCAGGAGGAGCTAGCACGTTGATGGCGACATCTTCGTGGTTCGATGCTGAATATGCGCCCGCAGCAGCTCCTCCATCTCCTCTTCTCTCACCTGGGGATCGATCTTTTGATACTCAAAGGTCAGCGCTCGCTGCCGGTAGAGAGCCAGCAGCGGGTTATTATTTAATAATAATTCACCGATCGCCTTAATCCGGCTGGCTTCAAGCTCCGGCAGCGCTTTAATGATGGCCCCGCACGGAATATCGCCATCGTCGCCGATCATAACCAGCGAATAAAAATCGCTGAAGGCGGAGAGTTTCCACGCCGGCACGTTAAATTTATTGTAGTTACTTCCGCCGCTGTCGATATTGGCAAAATTGACGGTATATACTCGTCATACTTCAAGTTGCATGTGTGTTGGCTACGTTCGCTCACCCGAATCACTTACTGGTGTAAGCTCATCGGGATTCACTCCCTTGCCGCCGTCCTGCAACTTGAATTATTTAGAGTATAGAACGGAATAAAATCGTTTGCCTGCAGGTCCAGAGAAATATAAATCTTTGTTTTTCGTTTATCCCAAAAAAGATATTTACGTGAAAATACTTGAGCAACAGAACAGCTATTTATTTATATTATCAACCTTGCCAGCCTACGTATGCCATAAGCAAAAAATTCTCTAAGGCCATCATCGTCCTTTCAGGCCATGGCGCTCTTTGCGTAACCGGCCATAACAGGCAGATTCCTGCCGGATGATTTAACCGTGATTATATTTCTTACAGTAGAACATCGGCATATTATGTAAGTAGATGACAGGATTGTTATACTTATCGTACTCAATCTTCAGCGCAAGCTCTTTTCCTGCTTCATAAAAGAATGCAGGAAAATGAAAATCCACATTGCTGCCTTTGCTGTTATCGGTACTCAGGTACTCGACATACTGATTTTTAAGTATGTAAACATCATTATTTTTCACGTATGTAAAATTAATGACCCTGCCAACCTGCGACTGCACGCCATTCTCAGCGGCGATGGCATGCACCGTGAGTTCGCCTTTATCATTACCCAGGGTGAAACCAAAATTTGAGTCCAGACGAAAACCATCATGCAGTAAGGTATGACGACTCTGGCATACAATTTTATTATTTGAATCATCCGTAGTGAAAAAATAGACCGCCGCAAATACAGTCGCTATCAGTAAAACAGCCAGGTAGTGTATCTTTGTTCGCATTACTTTACCTTCATGTTCTTCATTACCGTCAGCGAGCGGCAGTTTTGATTTTTTTTATCGTATACGGGGCAATACATTAAGTTTAATCGTGTATTCATTGGCGATGCAGTAAAATAAACCACTTCTTTATTCACACAGGATAACCCCAGGGCGCTGAGGATTCCCTTAATTTCAGCGGGTGAATAATTGCGGCCGGCTGAAAATAGAGTACAGCCATCGGAAGAGATTTTGACATAGTCAGCAAAAGCATCACCGCCGGCGCTATAGTGATGATTAAAAATACTCAGTAAAGCCATCGCCACAATGACAACTATCCCTACATTTCTTAACCATTTACTTCTGTTATTGCCATCACTATTTACCGAACTATCTGCTGGCTTGATTTCATCTACCACTGGATCGTGTAATACCTCGGGCGTGCTATTAAACACCGCCAGAGTATCATCAACCTCTGCCAGGGCAGGAATTTCATCCGCGATATTATTCGGAGCCAGGGCCTCTTTGCCGTCAACGTCGGTTTTTACACTGTTGTCAATTTGTAGATCAATATCTTCATCCGGATACAGATATGCTACTTTTACGCTATTATTAAACCTCAACCCGTGCCTTGGCACCGTATCAATAACGTCTGAAAACCCTAAAACCGCAAGGGATTTTCGGAGGTGTAAAATACACTGGTAATAAGTGTTATGGCTCACGCCGGCATTGCGCTTGCTCCCCCATCCGCAGAGGATCAGCTCTTCCTGAGAAACAATCTCTCCCTGGTGACGGAGTAACTTTTCCAGACAGCAGCTCGCAGGAAGATGTAGCTTAATTTCTTTTGCATTTAGCTTATCAACAATCACCCGCCGGGAAGGGACGAACGCCGCCCTCTCCCCAATAATAAAGCTTTGGATGTTATCTGAGCGATCCATATTACTACACCCTTAGCTACCAGTGTCTTTGAAATCAGTGAGTTAGATATTCGGCGAATGAAGAAATTTTTTCGCGCAAATATTAACCAATCAAATAAAGATTAACAAACGGAATTTAACTATGTTCCGGTGGAGAAAATCCATATCGCAATACGCAAAATGCGAGGGATATCTATTTATTTCAGCAATATCCATAGACAGACTATCAACTTGTTTCCAGGTTAGCATTGGTGTAAATAATTATAGATGCTAATGCCTTCCTAAAGGTTTTTAAAAGGTTACCAGAATGACTAGTTTATTAATCACCGTTCCTGGCAACTGGTATTGACCTCCCCCCGGGATTAGATACAACGCTCAGTTAGTCATGGCGGATCCTTCATTCTCAGAATTACCCTTTCTCCAGCCCGCCGCAAATTCAGACGGCGTCTGATAATTCAGCGTGGAGTGCGGGCGGCACTCGTTATAATCCTGACGCCATTCGCTGATGGTTTTCCTGGCATGACTGACGTCACTGAACCAGTGTTCATTCAGGCATTCATCGCGAAAGCGTCCGTGAAAACTCTCAATAAATCCGTTCTGTGTCGGCTTGCCGGGCTGGGTAAGTCGCAGCTCCACGCCATGCTCAAAGGCCCATTGATCGAGCGCGCGGCAGGTAAATTCCGGGCCCTGATCGGTTCTTATCGTAGCCGGATAGCTGCGAAACAGCGCAATGCTGTCCAGAATACACGTGACCTGCACACCTGAAATCCCAAAGGCAACAGTGACAGTCAGGCATTCCTTTGTGAAGCCATCGACGCAGGTAAGGCACTTGATCCTGCGACCGGTAGCCAGCGCATCCATGACGAAATCCATCGACCAGGTCATATTGGGCGCCGCCGGGCGTAGCAGCGGCAGACGTTCTGTTGCCAGCCCTTTACGACGTCGTCTGCGTTTAACGCCCAGCCCGTTCAGATGATAAAGGCGGTACACGCGCTTGTGATTAACATGAAGCCCTTCACGGCGCAGTAACTGCCATATGCGGCGGTAGCCAAAACGCCTGCGCTCCAGTGCCAGCTCAGTGATGCGCCCTGATAAATGGGCATCAGCAGCTGGACGCTGAGCGTCATAGCGGCAGGTCGACAGGGACAAACCTGTGAGTCTACAGGCACGACGTTGCGACAGACCGGTCGCATCACACATCAACACCACGGCTTCGCGCTTCTGGTCTGTCGTCAGTACTTTCGCCCAAGAGCCACCTGAAGCGCCTCCTTATCCAGCATGGCTCCGGCAAGCAGCTTCTTGAGTCTGGCGTTCTCTTCCTCAAGCGACTTCAGGCGCTTAACCTCAGGCACCGCCATGCCGCCATACTTCTTACGCCAGGTGTAAACGTGGCGTCGGAAATGGCATGCTTGCGGCAGAGTTCGCGGGCAGAAATCCCGGCTTCAGCCTCGCGGAGAATACTGATGATCTGTTGGTCGGAAAAACGCTTCTTCATGGGGATGTCCTCATGTGGCTTATAAAGACATTACTAACATCGGGGTGTACTAATCAACGGGGAGCAGGTCGATAGGGCTGTTTATAAACAGAGGCCAGAATCTAGACCTCTGTTTAGTTAATCACGATAAGTGCTCTTCCTTAGAATACTTTGGTGCAGTCCCTGAGGGTACGTAACCTGATGGAAGAGACTGTTTCACATCAAAGTTTCCCAACTCGCTGTTCAGTTTCTCTATATCCAGTGACCCGTTCCAGCGGGAAATCACCAGAGTGGCAACCCCGTTGCCAATAACATTAATCAACGCACCTCCTTCTGAAATAAAGCGATACACGCCAAGCACCAGTACCAGGCCCGCAGCAGGAACGCTATGCATCGATCCCAGCGTAGCGGCAAGTGTTATAAATGCGCCACCACTGACACTTGCCGCCCCTTTCGAGGTCAGTAAAAGAATGACCAGCAGGGAAATCTGATGCGGTATTGACAGGTGAATATCCAGCGCCTGAGCGATGAACACGACCAGTACCGTCATGTTGATGCAACTACCATCCAGGTTGAAGCAGTAGCCAGAAGGAACGACCAGACCCACAACAGGTTTATCGCAACCGAGTTTTTCCAGCTTCGTCATCAGTCGAGGCAAAGCTGATTCTGATGATGAGGTCCCCAGTACAATCGCCAATTCCTCGCGGATATAACGCAGAAAACGCCACAGACTGAACCCGCACAGCTTAGCCACCACGTTAAGCACCACAAAGACAAAGAATAGGCCGGTCAGGTAATAGCACACCAGCAAGGCACCGTATGAAGAGAGCGATGCCACGCCATACTTACCGATGGTAAACGCCATGGCACCCATAGCACCTAATGGGGCAAAATACATCACAATCTTGAGCATGTTGAAAAATGTTTTAGCAATTAAATCAATGGTGTTAAGCAGTGACTTACCCAAATCCCCTAATAACTGAAGACCAAAAGCAAACAGGATCGAGATAAAAAGGACCTGAAGAATATTTCCTTCAGCAAATGCACCGAAGACAGTTTCAGGGATAATATGGGTCAGAAAGCCAGTTACGGATTGTTCATGCGCCGCTTGGGTGTAGGAAGCGATTGCCCCGCCATCCAGCGATGCAGGATCGATATGCATTCCTTTACCAGGCTCCATCAGGTTGACTCCGATTAACCCTATAATGAGCGCAAGCGTAGTCAGCACCTCAAAATAGACCAGCGATTTCCAGCCTACCTGACCGACACTCTTCAGGCTTTTCATGCTGGCAATGCCACTGACTATAGTGCAAAAAATAATGGGCGCGATAAGAAGCCGGATAAGCTTTATAAACGTATCCCCTAGTGGTTTTAAATCTACGCCGATGCCGGGATAAAAATGACCAATTCCTATACCGATAGCAATTGCAATAATGACTTGTATATAAAGATGCTTATACCACTTCTTATTATTATTCGAGGTAGCGATGTTCTGAGACATAATATTTCCTCGGTTGAGATAGTGCATTTGTAGGGTATTAAAAGGCGTGTCATAGCGCGCCATTTTTTATCAGACAACTCGGTTTTTTATTACGCCACCAAAAAAGCCAGCAAGATTATAATTAATGCCTTTCACCAGGTTATTGACACTTGTCTGGCTCGCCCAGGCAACATGAGGGGTAATGAGCAGGTTTTTATGCGGAATCTGGAAAAGTTTATTTTCAGGAGAAGGCGGTTCTTTAGTCAGGACATCTAGTGCTGCTCCAGCTATTTCTCCTCTGGTGAGCGCATCGGCCAGATCATTTTCATTAATGAGAGCACCTCTTGCCGTGTTTATAAGCAACGCACTGGGTTTCATCCGTATCAGTACATCGCGATTGATGATCTGATACGTTTCAGGAGTGAGAGGGCAATGTAAAGTCAGGATATCGCTTTGCGAAATGACGTCCTCAAAAAGTGCGTAACCCTCACGCACATTGCTTTGCCCGGGACGTTCTGCAAACAATACGTTCATACCGAGTAATCTGGCGAGACGGGCAACAGCACAGCCAATATCTCCGCGCCCGATAATGCCCAAAGTTGCCTCCTGAATGTCACCGATGGGCGATTTATGCAGGCAAAAATGCAAGGATGAGCTCCACTCGGTATGTGACGCGCAGCAGTATTCAATAAGGTTGCGCCTCAGGGCAAAGACAGAGGCAATCACGCTTTCTGAGACGCTACGTGTCGAATAACCAGGAACATTACTGACCACTATCCCGCGCTCCCTGCAATAGTCTGTATCGATACAGTCATAGCCTGTGGCAGCAACACAGATAAAGCGAAGAGAAGGTAATTTTTCCAGAGTGCCTTTACGCAACGGAACTTTGTTGGTTATAACGATTTCGGCATTATCCAGCACGGACACAATATCCTCTTCGCGCGTACTTTCCCGATAAATCCAGTTATCACAGCTTTCAGGTTTTTCTAACTGCACGGGCAATGTCCCCGCATCCAACGTCACAATTTTCATATCGCCTCCGGTGACTGCTTTTGATACTGTGATATCTCAATAAGATTAAGGTCAGGATCACGTAGGTAAAATGAAGTAATAGGACCACATGCACCCGTACGGGTTACCGGACCCTCAATAATCACCACACCGCATTGCTCCAAATGCGCCTTTATTTTATCAACCGAATAAGAACTTATCAGGCAGATATCGAGTGAACCTGGCATAGGGATATGCGCTTTTGGTTCTATTTCTTTGCCGTATTCATGGATATTTATTTTTTGCTGACCGAACGTGAAAGCAATTCTGTTATCACCAAACTGCATCAGTTTCATACCCAGTATGCGCGTATAAAAATCAGTGCAGGCTTTAATATCCCGGGTGGTGAGTACAATATGGTCAATATGATCAATCATGTCGGACTCACTGTTTTATTGCAGCTCTTAAAATTTTGTTCCAGTGACGTTGGCATCTGGTGTAAGTCAGAGCGCTGGCCAGCGTTTACAATTGCGCCATGCACTTTATGACCAATGAGAGGCTCAAGCTCACGTGATATCCCGAGGAGAGCGGACAAATCCACGTTGGTTTGATAACCCATCAGCTCAAGCATATGCACCATATCTTCTGTACAGACGTTACCGCTTGCACCCGGGGCGTAGGGGCAACCACCGAGACCACCTGCTGACGAATCAAACCGATCAATGCCTTCAGATAGCGCGGCTGCGGTATTAGCCAGCGCGAGCCCACGGGTGTCGTGGAAGTGAAGGGTGATCTCTAAATGCGGGAAATGCTGTTTTACTACTCGACACAGAGAGGCGACCTGGGTCGGAAAGGCCATTCCTGTGGTATCACATAACGTCACGCCGCGGACGCCCAGGCTGGCGAAGCGGTCAACAAAATTCAGGACCGT
Organism: Klebsiella sp. 18074; assembly: GCF_902705905.1. Classification (NCBI taxonomy): domain Bacteria; kingdom Pseudomonadati; phylum Pseudomonadota; class Gammaproteobacteria; order Enterobacterales; family Enterobacteriaceae; genus Klebsiella; species Klebsiella sp. 18074. The sequence continues at coordinate 17,297 of NZ_CACSIS010000022.1, forward strand.
ATTTTGCGAAACGTCGCCTTCAAACGGACAACCAAAAGCTGCTGACAAAGAAAGGTTAATCGCAACAGGCGTGTTCCTCAGTTCTTGAATCACCAGACTTAGCTGCGAAAAAGAGGCTTCTCTGCTCATACGCAAATTCGTATTATTATGACTTTCGCTCGCGGACATGACCAGGTTAGCTTCATCAATCCGGCAGGCCATGGCACGTTCAGCACCGCGCAGGTTCGGCACCAGCACGCTGTATTCGACACCGGTTTCACGGCGTATCCCTTGCATTACTGCTTCAGCATCTCTCAACGCAGGTATAGCTTTAGGAGAAGTAAATGAAGTTACCTCTACCTTAGCGAAGCCGCACATGCTGAGGCGATCGATTAACGCAATCTTGTCCTGCGTTTCTACAAAGATGGCCTCATTCTGTAATCCATCCCGTGGACAGACTTCCTGCATGAAAATGCGTCTGGATCCGGAGTGTAACTGGACAGTCATACGATCCCCTTTGCCTTCAATGTTATGATTTGATTTGCATTAATACCCAGTTCAGACAACACTTCTCCCGTGTGCTGACCCAGTTCAGGTGCCTCATGCCTGACCCTGCCGGGAGTAGACAGTAGTTTAGGGACGATGCCGGGCAGAATAACTGGCGTGCCGTCAGGTAAATGCGCGGGTAAAAGCATATCGCGAGCTTTATAGTGAGGATCGTTAGCGATGTCAGATGCATCGTAGATTTTTCCGGCCGGAATGCCGCCCTCATTCAATGAGGCCAGCACTTCATTCAGGTTGCGCTGACGGGTCCATTCTTCAATCGCCGCATCTAACAAAATGACCTGCTTCACACGCCCGTCATTGTGTGCCAGTGCCGGATCGGCGGCCAGATCAGGACGTTCAATGATCTGCATCAGACGCTGAAAGATAGAGTCGCCATTTCCGGCCACAAGCGCATATTTTCCGTCTTTACATCTGTAAGCATTTGTAGGAGCAATACCGGGTAGGCTGCTGCCTGCGGGCTGACGGATATGATCAAAAACTGAGTATTCAGGGATGAGGCTTTCCATCATGTTAAATACGGATTCATACAACGCCACATCTATCTGCTGCCCCTGGCCGGTAGCTTCCCGGCTTCGAAGGGCTAGTAATACGCCAATGACGCCATGTAGCGCAGAAAGGGAATCACCGATTGACACGCCGACGCGCACCGGCGTTCTGCCGGGTTCGCCCGAAAGATGACGTAAGCCACCCATCGCTTCGCCAATCACACCAAAGCCTGGCCGATCGCGATAAGGCCCCGTTTGTCCATAACCTGAGACACTCAAAACGATAAGCCCGGGATTATTCATATGCAGGGTTTCCCAGCTGAGCCCCCATTTCTCCAGCGTTCCTGGACGAAAGTTTTCGATCAGTACATCGGCCGAGTTAAGAAGTGATATGGCAATCTGCTGACCTTCTGGCTGCCTCAGGTCCAGCGTGACTGAGCGTTTGTTGCGTGACTGTGCTGCCCACCAGACAGACGTTCCGCTATGCAGCATGCGCCACTTACGTAAAGGGTCGCCTTTGCCAGGCGGCTCTATCTTTATGACATCAGCACCAAATTCAGCCAACATTCGGCCAGCCATCGGCCCGGCAATAAGCTGACCCATTTCAATAACGCGCAGCCCTTCAAGTGGTAAAGCCATGCTTCCTCCGTTAACATTTATGTAACGTAAGAAAGCATGGCTCTGCTTAAGGAATATGGGAATTCACATTTTTTCCCTTACCCTTTCCTTAATGGAAAGGGTAAGGGAAGGATTATTTTGTTTTCTTATTAATGCTATGATTTTAAAAGAATTTAAAATATAGGGTTTTTAATAACTTCTAAAAGAGGAAAGCTTAGTTCGCTTCAGTAAACGCTGAATCTGAGACACCCATCAAAAACTCCAGAAGCTTAATGGCTTCAGGGTGGGGTCTTTTTTTGGCATTAACTCCAATTCGTAGCGTTCGTAGCGCCCAGTCGTCTTTCAGCGTGATGGCTTTCAGCGATGAACCAAGGAGAGCAGGCGTGATGGCTTTTAAGGGTAAAATACCTATTCCCAGCCCGGCCTGGATCATTCGGCACACCGCATCAAAACTGGTGACCTGAATGCTGATCTTCAGTAAACGACCTGCGCTAACGGCTGTATCCGTTATTCGTCTGAGTAGCGAACTTCCCTGATTCAGCGCAACATAATCCCAGGCAAGTGTATCTTTAAACCAGATCTCGTCATTCAAGGCGAGAGGATGAGCTGTTGGTACTAACACAACAAGCCTGTCCTGACGCCACGGAAAGGTCTTGAGCGCAGTCGCATCAACGTTATCTGCGAAAATGCCGATATCCACACGACCAGAGTCAACTGACTCAATGACCGCGTCGCTCAGCGACTCCTCAAGGTATATGTTGATACCAGGATTTGAGTGGAAGAAGGCTGCCAAATCTTCGGGCAGGAACTGAATAACAGCAGAAACGTTTGCAGCGACGCGGACATGACCGATCGCGCCTCGCGCATAGTCATTCAGCTCGCTGGCCATAGAATTGACACTGTCCAGCAGAGCCCTGGCATGTCGAAGAAGCCCTAAGCCAGCGGTGGTGAGTTCAAGTCCGCGGGGCTGCCTGATAAACAGCTGACAATTCACATTACGCTCAAGCTCGGTGATACGCTTGCTAACCGCGGAAAGTGTAATGCTGGAGATTTCTGCCGTTCTGGTCAGGCTTCTGCAGTCAGCCGCCGTAACGAACATGCGCAACGTATTTAAGTCAAAATGGCTGATGTTCATTGATTACTCTCTCTAGCTATGAGACGAAGTGAATTTTAGGCTGAAAGAAATGCGTCTCATACGTCTCTGTAAAGCCTTTACTCTAAATAACTGCGCCTATTATCGCTCCACTTTTATTAATCCCTGCTGATTACCGGGGAAAGGTGAAGCGGCTTTCATAAACTGTCTGACATTTTTCAGTAGCTGCCACATTGTCCTGCAACGATGGTTACGCGTTACCGTTTCATGCAATGCCAGCCAGCCAGCCAGCCAGCCAGCCAGCCAGCCAGCCAGCCAGCCAGAGGAGTTCTATTCTATTTATCCATGGTGTGTAACCCGGCTGATAAATAACAATAAATTTTTGGTTTTCCTTCAGCCATGCCAGCTTCTTTTGACTCTTGTGAATGATGTAATTATCAACGATTAGTGTGATCGTTTTTGCACTGCGGTACGTGTTTTTCAACTGATTTAACATACTGATAAATCAGTCTGAGTTTTTACGGGTCCCACTAACGTAATCCACTCTTCCCGTCCCGGCATGTAGCACTCCGGCAAGATAATGTTTTTCATTTTTCCCGGGTTGTAGGGATACGTTTTTGCTGGCCTTTTTTTGCCAGTCAGCACCGATTTTTGGATTCAGGTCGATATCCACTTCATCCTCGTAAAATACGAGATGTCCGGTGCTACACCGAGCAAGGGCTTCTGTGATAACGGACATATCCTGCTCACGTTCGGAAGAGAAATGTGCATTTTTGAGCTTGCTGCACCAGGCATAAAACTGCGATTCATACAGATTAAATTCACGGGAAGCGGCAGCCACGCCGATACGCTCAGCAAGCTTCAGGGCTTCGTTGCGAAATTCAGGCGTATGTTGTTTACGGGGCTGTTTTAGGGTTGATGCTGATTTTGTCATGAGTCATATATGGACGCCCAGTGTTATGCAAATACTGATTTATTAGCTGGCGGGCGCTGCGAAGTGCTTTAATATCCTGTTGCCCGACGGTTTTTATCGTCACAAAATGGATACCAGGGCGTAGCGCAGCCTCACAGATCGCCAGTGCGTCATTAGCATCATTTTTCTGATGACGGGTAAAAGCCTTAACATGTTGGGTTGGGATAAGGCGAACGAGAAGCCCGATTGACTTGAAGGTTCGTCCCCAGTAATGCGAAGTAGCGCAAGCTTCCATTGCAATCAACGTATTAGCTGGAAACTGGCGAAGGGTATCCAAAAGTTTATTTCTGGGAATTTTTCGATTGGATGCAACAGTTCCATCACTCATCCAGACACATACCTGAAAAACAGACTTAGCTAAATCGATCCCGACAACTTTTATCGAGTTCATGATGTTGTTCCTCTGCGAATAGACATTCAGCATAAGTGTGGCAGAACTTAGGCTGGGAAGGGGCGTCCATCACATCACCTCTGGTTGAGAGTTTACTCACTTAGTCGCGTGTCCACTAATCGTGGGTAGGATTAGTCCGGTTGTGAGGGTTTGTGATGTTTGGCGATTGATCAGATCGCTCAAACCGGATTGAGTTCCCTTCAGTGATCTACTATTAGGCTCAGTTTTTTAGTTGCCCCTTGACTCCACATTTATCTGGCGGTGATAACCGGAGATAGCACTATTTTTAGAATATTTAAGGAGCACTAAGAACATATGGAGTCATTAAATAATGCCGGTGCGACATGCCCCCGGCACTCTGCTCGGCTCACGAAGTCTGAAAAATTTTTTAGCCGGATATCATTAATAATGAATCCTAGAAATTTTTAGGATTACTTAATTGCGTCGAATCGCCAGTTCCGCCCCTTGTCTGAGTGCCTCAAGCATGCTTCCTTCATCGGCGATACCTTTTCCAGCTATATCAAAAGCTGTGCCATGATCCACGGATGTTCTGATAACGTCTAAGCCAACGGTAACGTTCACACCCGCCTCAAGACCTAATACTTTTATGGGGCCATGCCCCTGGTCATGATACATTGCAACGACAAGATCAAAATCACCTCGTCCTGCTCTATAAAAAAGCGTGTCAGCGGGAAGAGGTCCGGTTACATCAATTCCTTTGTTAAGACATCGCGTCACAGCGGGTACAATTTTTAGCTCTTCTTCACCCGCACCGAAAAGCCCATTTTCTCCAGCATGAGGGTTTATTCCGCATACCCCAATACGTGGATTGGTGATGCCTGATTTAAGAAGGGTGTCGTAACCACGTTGAATGACACGCTCAACAAGCAATGGTTCTATACGAGAAATGGCATCAATTAAACCGATATGAGTTGTCACATGTATTACGCGAAGTTTCGGGGCAACCAGCATCATTGAAACCTCTTCAGTGCCTGTAAGATGAGCCAGCATCTCGGTATGCCCTGGGTATTTATGCCCACCGGCATGCAGTGCTTCTTTGTTCAAAGGTGCTGTACATATTGCATCTATAAGCCCATCTCGGGCTAGCTCAACTGCTTTGGCAATAAAATGATATGCGGCATCTCCTGCAACCGCTGAAAGTTTCCCAAAAGGCAAATCAGCTGGTATAAGGTTAAGATCCAGGCAGTCTATAACCCCCGGTTCGTAATTAGCCTCTGTTGGCGAGCTAATAATTTTGATGGTTAAACTGGAATTAGTGATATTGATTGCCTGATTGATCCTTTCAGCGTCACCGATAACAAGAGGTCGACATTGCATATAGACCTTAGGATGGCGTAGGCTTTTAACAATCACTTCAGGGCCGACACCAGCTGCATCGCCCATAGTAATGCCAACTACAGGTAGATTTAATGTATTCATGTTTAACTCCGGGTATGATTGTTAATTATTGATTCGATAATTAGAATATTCAGGAAGATGTTTCAGCCAGTTCCACGCCATATGCAAAGATGTGCTATCACCAAATGAACCGGCTTTTGTAATAACCCAGGGGAATAATAATTTAGATGTTTCGCATGGCCGACTGGCCATCACACCTCGGGTAATTTCGCACTTAACGCTTAGTTCATTTATATGGGCTGCGTCCATTACTGCGCGAGCAGTTTCACCGCCAGTGAGAATAATTCCTTTCAGTACTTTAATATAGGGAGCAATTAGTAGAGCCAGTCTTTCTGATAACAGTCTACCTTCACTGTAATCCACGTGCTCTTCCTTTCCGATACGCAAAATAAAATCGTCTCTGAATTTTATTAACTGCATAATCCGACGCTGAAATAAAGGCCATTCCGGATGCCTTACGCCGGTTCTCAATACTGAAGCCGGAACAACTATTTCTTCCTGGGATGTCAGTTGCTGTAGGTTTTGTGTCTGGGAAGAAGTCATGGCAGATAAGCTGCCGACGACAACAACTGTCGAGCCATTTGAAGCGAAAAAAGGGGCATAACTGCTATCAGGAACGGGATTAGCAATTTCTGCAAGCTCATTTGCAAGCCCAGCAGAACCAACAAGGAAGACTGGAGATATAACATTGCTTGCAGCGACGGCAACAGTGTGAAGCGTCTGAGATATTCTGGAGTCAATGATTAATGCTTTGACACCAGATTCTGCCCATTCCTGGATTTTATCTGTAAGATGTTCAGCATAAAGAGCAACATCAGCATCAGTGAGACTTATGCTCTCTATATGAGATGCACGAAGTATCAGCCCAATCTCAGTCTCTTCTCCCGACTTGGCAATTTTCCAGTCATCTGTTGTGGATAAGTCGTGACCATGCACATAAACTCTCCCGTTGACCACGGTTCTGCCCATGAGTGGATAAGCAGGCGCGATGATAGCCAGACCGGCTTCATTGCATAACGCCGCCACTTCATCTGACCAGTTGCCACGAAGTAGTGAATCAATTTTTTTAAATAAAATTGTACCGGGTTGAATTAACTTTCTGTAAGCCTGAACACATACATCACCTGCTTCAACTTTTGTTCTGCGCCGGGTATCAAGATCAAGAGCCAGGATATCTGCTGATTGAATTAATATATCTGAACCGAGTCCGAGTCTGACTGAGCGTCCAGAACGTACAAATCCAGCGACACAATCCGCAGATCCTGTTAAATCATCAGCTAAAATAAGTATCTTCATCAGAAAAAATCAACTAGTTGGTGTTCAGTTTAAAGGAGAATAAATAAGCCTGCAGAATTCACTGATTTATTTACAGGTGTGACAACCGAAGAAAAGTAAATTTCTTTAGTTGTCTATCGGTCCTTAACCCTCTTGTCTATCAAATAAATCGAAATCTTCACTTTCGGTCAGAGGCTTAACGAGATTAGGGTTATCAAGTCGCTCTCGAAGCAATTCCATGTCAATTTCACCTTCCCACTTCGCGATAACAATCGTAGCTACGCAGTTACCCATTGCGTTTAACACTGCTCCACCAACCGAAATGAATTGATAAATACCAAGGATAATTGCCACCCCGGCGACGGGAATGAAATTTGTACTTGCCAGAGTCGCGGTTAACACGACAAGTGACCCCCCGGTAACTGCAGCTACCCCTTTTGAAGTCAGCAACAGCACTGCAAGCAATCCCAATTGCCCAGCAAGAGAAAGGTGTGTATCAGTAGCCTGAGCTATAAAAATTGCTAATACTGTCATGTTGATGCATGTACCGTCCTGATTGAATGTATAACCTGTAGGAACCACCAATCCCACAACTGACTTAGGTACTCCTAACTGCTCAAGCTTAAGCATAACTCGTGGTAAAACGGCTTCCGAAGAAGAAGTGCTCAATACAACTAAGATTTCATCTTTCATATAGCGCATAAACTTAAACAGATTAAATCCGGCAAATCGTGCAATCAGGCCCATAACCACAACCAGGAAGAAAATCGCGATGATGTAATAAGAAGCAATCAGGTACGCAAGTGAGCCAAGTGACTCAATACCATACTTTCCTATTGTAAATGAGATAGCACCAAAAGCGCCAATTGGAGCCAACTTCATTATGTAATTAATCGCACCAAATAAAGTCTGACCGAAAAGATCGACTACCTTAACTAAAGGTTTTCCTTTTTCTCCTAGGGCATGCAAAGCAAATGCGAAGAGCAATGCCAGAAGGAGAACCTGAAGGATTTGACCTTCTGCAAACGCGCTGATGAAAGTGTCAGGAATTATATGAAAAAGATAGTCTGTGATCCCTCCCATCTTCTTAACTGTTCCAGAAATCGCAGCCAATGATGACGTATCTATTGAGGCAACATCAATATTGAGTCCATCACCAGGTCGGAGCAAAGCCATACCTACCAAGCCACAAACCAGAGCGATCGTGGTTACTATCTCGAAATAAATTAATGACTTAATTCCTATTCTTCCAACCTGTTTAATGTTGCTGACGCTGGCAAGCCCATGCACTACCATACAAAAAACGATAGGTGCTATCAGCATTTTCACTAATTTTATGAAACCAAAGCCGAGTGGTTTCATGGCCTCGCCATATAAAGGATAATAATGGCCAAGTGCGATACCAATAATAATCGCACCAATCAGTTGATATCCCATTTTACGATAGAATGGGCGACGGGAGCATTTTACTCCGGATGACGTATTAATTCTGGATGACATATATTCTCCTGGGTACTTTTTTATTCCGGTCAAGACCGGCTTGGAGATAAGATATAAAATCCCGCTTATTTTATCTGTTTTCACATCAGAAAATACAGAACGCGAGCTTTAATTGTTTTTGATATCCTGAGATGGGATATCGACACCAAACTTTTCACTCAGCCTTACCAACTCAGAAATAACTTCACCAGCCATGACAATTCCATTACGAGATTGCTTTGCATAAGTTATTGATTCCATTTCACCAGGTAGATAAATCTCTGATACTCCTTTGGCTTTTTTGGCATCTTTTATAAATGAAATTTGTTCATCCATGTTTTCCCGGAACGTTTCCGGATCCACTAATGCATCATATTTGATGGCAATAAAAGTGTGACCTTTATTAAGAGGCCTAAAATCCTCATAAACATCCAATAATGAGGGACCTATAGCTGCCTGAGAGACCATAGAAGAAAGCATCCCAATTACCACTGATAATCCCGAACCTTTGTAGTCGCCCATGGTACGAAGAAAACCTTCTGTAGCAGCAAAAGGATCTGTGGTTGGCATTCCATCTGAATCTAAAGCCCATTCAGCCGGAATCAGCGAGTGAGTTTTTCTCGCCATCATGATCTTTCCTTTTGCAACCACACTTTGCGCCATATCAAGCACGACGGGCTCGCGATTCATGGCAGGTAGAGCCACGCTTAAAGGGTTATTGCCAATTCTTCGTTCGGCGCCTCCATATGGTGCCATCAGGTTGCCACCTCCGATAGACATGCATATACCAATCATATTTTTGGCTGAAGCCATCATTGAGTAGTAGGCTGCCGCACCGTTGTGATTACTGTTGCGAGCAGTAACAAACGCGATACCAAATTTTTCAGCAAGTTCAATTGTTTTTTGCATAGCAAAGTAAGAAACCACCTGGCCTGCAGCATTATTACCATCTACTAGTGCTAACGCGCCGCATTCAGTGATCAGTTCTGGTTTAGCTTTTGGATTTACGGCTTTTTTTTCAATGCGTTCAACATAGAGTGGTACACGGAGACACCCATGTGAATACACCCCTCTCGCATCAGCAACAACTAACGTATCCGCGACAAGATCAGCATCCTCTTTAAGCATGCCAGCCCCCTGCATAATCTCACTCACCCACTGACTCATCGCGTTGAAACCGATCGTCACTGTCTCGTTAAAAAAGTAATGCCCCATCTTTATCTGCCTCTGTCATTAGTAATTTCATGTAAAAACCAATTCATATAATCTTTAGCAAACAGCATGCCATATTTGTATCTTATTGATTTTATGTATTTTGTATAAAATGAATGTTGCATTCACCGCAATAACGTTTCCTTAATGTTGCATTTAAATAATTTTCGTTGCATAAATGATGCAATGGCAGTTAGAGATGTCTCAGACATTCGGGGAAATATTCTTTGTAGTTATTAAAGGTTAAGAGATGAGAAACAGAATTGGTTTAATCGTGCCTGATGATGACATCCATAAATTTGCAGCTGAAATATTGACTAAGTATGTAAGCGTTGATATTCAGGTCGGCCTTGTTTCAGATGCTGTTCTGATAGCAAAAAAGATGATTTATAATGGATGTGAGATAATCATTGCCCGCGCTGAAGTTGCAAGAACCCTTAAAAAGCATTTCCCGCTGCTTCCGGTTGTTGAACTTCCCATTTCACCACTGGACCTTATCCGGTCTGTCGAAAGTATCAGAAAGTACGGGGATAACTTCGCCATTATCTGTTTTGAGAACATGGTTTATGATTTGGAATGGATGGGAGTCTTACTGGGGGTTACGCTAAAAACCTATATGCTCAAAACTGAGAACGATGTGGAATCTACCGTTCAGACTGCGCTGTTAGCGGGGTGTAAAGGAATTATTGGTGGTGGTGTGACTATAAAATATGCAAAGACAACTGGTATACCCTGCGTCATAATTTCCATCAGTAAAGAGTCTATAATGTTAGCCATCCGCCATGCTACTCAGGTCATAGCGGCAATTATGGTTACCCAAGAAAAAAACCTGTTGATTACTACTGTACTGGAAAATACGTATGAAGGTGTAATAACCACTGACAATGAAGGAGTAATTCGTACTATAAATCCCTCTGCTCAGGTGCTAACCGGAATTTCAGAGTCTTCTGCAGTCAATTGCCATCTGTCTACAGTAATACAAGATTTAAAACTTGAGGATTTGAATAAAAACAGTCTAATGCTTGCTGATCAGATACTTGATGTTGCAGGAAAAAAAATGGTTTGCAACATTGTTCCAATTGTGAACGAAAATGTAAGCTTAGGCACCGTTGTGACGTTTAAGGAAGCAGGAAAAATAGTAAAAACTGAGGAAAATATTCGTCGAAAATTGTTTGCAAAAGGACACGTTGCTAAGTTTCGTTTTGAGACAATCATAGGAGAAAGCGACGAAATAAAAACGGCCATTGAAACAGCTAAAAACTTCTCTTCCAGCAACCTAAACATTCTCATTCTTGGTGAAACTGGAACAGGCAAAGAGGTTTTTGCACAAAGTATTCATAATCATACGGAACGATGCTGCGGCCCGTTTGTTGCTATAAACTGCGCCTCGTTACCTGGAGAAATGCTTGAGAGTGAACTTTTCGGGTATGTCAGTGGTGCATTTACCGGGGCAAGTAAGGAAGGGAAACCTGGTTTATTTGAAGTGGCACATGGAGGGACGGTTTTCCTGGATGAAATTGGTGAACTCGATTATCTCAATCAAGGTAGGCTCCTGCGTTTCATACAGGAAAGGACCGTACGCCGTCTCGGTTCTGATAAAAACATTCCAGTTGATGTAAGGATAATCGCTGCTACTAATAAAGACCTGGAGCACGCGGTATTAAATAAATCCTTTCGTGAAGACTTGTACTACAGATTGAATGTCTTAACGCTATATTTACCTCCATTTAGAGAAAGAGAAGGAGACATTAACATGCTCCTTAAATATTTCTTCTCTAAACATAAAGCCAACTACGAATTTGATTATTATTTTAGTGATGAAGAGCTATCATTATTAAATGAAAAAGAATGGAGGGGAAATGCGAGGGAAATTGAAAACTTTGTTGCCAGAAAAGTTTTCTCATCAACGCAACCTCAAAGACATAGCCATCATAAATTGACTTCTCTCGATAAATTGCGAGAAAAATCATCGCGAGATAAAAAACTCGCTTTAATCAACGATGCACTTCTTAAATCTGGAGGTAATTATTCATCTGCAGCGGAAATATTAAAAATAAACCGAACAACATTATGGAGATGGATTAGAGAAACCAAGTGATACATATTATCAAGAACTAATACCATCGCAGTTACAGTATTTAATTGGTTCTGTCGTATTAAGGCGGCGTCAGGTAACATATAGTTTTTTGTGATGTTGTCTGACCATGTCTCTGATCCAAAAAGCCTTCAGTCGCCTGCATTATCCCGTCGATGTTATTGCACAATGTGTTCGCTGGTACCTGGCTTATTCATTGAGTTTGCGGAACCTGGAAGAGATGATGGCAGAGCGGGGTATTCTCGTTGACCATTACACACTTTACCGTTGGGTCATCCGCCTCGTCCCTTTGCTGGATAAGACGTTTCGTCTGCGTAAACGCCCAATCGGTTGCCGTTGGCGCATGGACGAAACCTGTATAAAAGTTAAAGCACAATGGAAATATCTGTACCGGGCAGTCGATACAGCAGGGCAGACCATTGATTTCCTGCTGACGGCTAAACGGGATGCCGCAACCGCGCTGCGTTTCTTTCGCAAGGCCATTAGCCACCACGACGAACCGGAATTTGTGACCATTGATAAAAGTGGTGCCTATCGGCATCGCGCTGCGGGGGAAGGCTTCGGCAATCATCCTCAGGAACTGCGCGCACAGCCCGCGCTAAGATAAATAAAGGACGCCATCTCCGGCGACGGTTACCGCCCGCCTTCAGCGTAAAGGAGAGTAAAACCGCCGGGCAAACTGGCAGTCTCGGGCAGAATTACTAAGCTTAATCAGGTAAAACGGTTATTTTTCTTATAGGGAGAGTATATGGGGTTCTGGAGAATTGTATTGACGATTATTCTGCCGCCGCTCGGCGTGCTGTTGGGTAAAGGCTTCGGCTGGGCATTTATTCTTAACATTGTGCTGACGCTGCTGGGCTATATTCCCGGCCTGATTCACGCGTTCTGGGTGCAAACCCGCGATTAACCGTCCCCACCATTACGGCGCACTGGCGCCGTTTGTTTCGTTAATCCGGGCAGAACAATAATGGCTATCTGTATATTAGGCTTGAATAATATTTTTTAGCCTCGTCTCTCTATCGCGCGGGTCAATGCCGTTTTAATAACAGCCCTCTTATTATGGGTCCTTATCCCTGACCAAAATAAAGGTAGCAATATGCAAATATTTCCCAGCCAGCACAAATAATTTAAGATTCGAAAAATGATTCAACTCTTATGTTCCATATTTCGACATAATAATATTTAATATATTAGCCGGATCAATAGAAAGCAAGACAGCAATATGTGCAAATTCCACGACATCTAATCTCCTCTCGCCACTCTCCATTTTGGCGACAAATGATTGTGGGCGCCCCAGCGCCTGGGCAAGCTTTACCTGAGTTAACCCCTTCTCCTTCCTTGCCGTGCGCAATAATTTTATAACCATTTGATATTCTTCAGAATAAATAGAAGGCATGTTGTTTTTCTCGATCTATATCCCAAAATCGAATATTGATCGCTTTCATGAATATCCCAAAATGGGATAATTTATTATCCAACGCTCCCCAGGAAAAAACATAGCGCATTACGGTAGCTCACGCGCTATGACCGAAGAAAAGAAGAAAAATAGCAGCTAGCTAATTTATTAGGCGTGAAACATAGGAATCCTGGCCGTTCCGTAACTCAGGGACATAATAAAGGCAACTGCTTTAGTTTCCAGATGAATCCAAATATAAACCCGTTAAAACAATGAGTTTCGTTTGTAACCTTAACCAACACAGGGAACTTTACTTATGAAAATCACCACCGCTGCCGCACTGCTCACTCGCCCTACGCAAGGAGGCCGCCATGTTTCTGGTTACCCTTGCTGAAAGCTTTATCGATATCTTCCAGCTCGCCGGGAAGGTCTTTCTCGACATGATGAGCGGGATAATCCCGATGCTGATCTGCCTGCTGCTCGCCATTAACTTTCTGATGAAGCTGGTAGGCCAGCAGCGCATGGAGCGGGTAGCGACGCTGCTTGGCCGCTCGCGCATTCTGACCTATGGCCTGCTGCCGATCCTCGGCTGGTTTTTTATGAGCAGCCCCGGCGCGTTGACGCTCGGCAAGCTGCTGCCCGAAAAGAGTAAACCCGGTTATGAAGACGCTCTGGGCACCACCGCCCATCCGCTAACCAGCCTGTTTCCCCACGTGGTGCCCTCGGAGCTGTTTGTCTGGCTCGGCGTCGCCGCAGGGATCCAGACGCTGGGGCTACCGGTAACCGAGCTGGCGCTACGCTATATCGCTGCCGCCATCATAATCGGCCTGCTGCGCGGCATGATCACCGAGTATCTGTTCCTGCGCTTACGCCATAAAGCAACGGGAGGTGCAGCATGATCTATCAGGCCCATATCGAACGCATCGGCCCCCACGTAGCGGACGGGCTGGCGGATAACCTACTGATTACCTTCCGCGCCGACGGCCCGGCGGACTGCCTGGACTATGCCCTCGCTCTGAGACCGGTTTTCCGGCACGAGCATGCCCGTCTACTGGCGGGAGATCGGTTAGTTATCGACAGTGAAAACTACACCATCAGCGCTGTTGGCAGCCATGCCCTACAGGCTCTGCTGGAACTCGGACACCTGACCTTCATCTTTGACGGCGCCAGCACGCCACGCCATTCGGGCGCCGTGCATCTGGCAGGGAACGCGCCAGCGCTCGTCGCATTACAAGGGGATATGATCGTTAAGGAGGGGACGCGATGAACGTTGTCAATGTTGCTCCCGGCAGCGAGGGTTACGGTTCCGGGCTGGTGCTGCCAATCGGCAGCGGCCTGAAGGTGGTCTCGCTGACCGGGCGCGAAATCCATCCCGTCGCCCGCAGGCTGGGTGAGCTTACGCAATCGGAAGTGATCAACGGCTTTCAGGCCGTTCCGCCGGATGAGGAGACGCTGTGCGTGGTGATCAACTGTGGCGGTTCGCTGCGCTGCGGGCTGTATCCCAAAAAAGGTATCAAAACGATTAACGTGATGCCCACCGGCCAGACCGGACCTCTGGCGCAGTTTATCAACGCCGGCAACTACGTTTCAGACGTGCGGGAGGCGCAGATTACCCGCATCCCCCGGGAAACGTTAGCGAGCGAGCCGCAGACGGCGACTGTCGAGCCTTCCCCGCCTGCCACGAGGCCCCAGTCCGTCCCCACGCCCGGCAACATGCTGATTCTGGCGGTGGAAAAGCTCGGCAACAAGACCGGATACGTGATTGCCCTGCTGTTTGCCGCCAGCCGCGAGGCGGTGGACGTGTCGTTGCGCACGGTGATCCCATTTATGGCCTTTGTGTCGGTGCTGATTGCTATCGTGCAGGCCACATCGTTGGGCAACGTAATCGCCCACGCCCTGACGCCAATGGCGAACTCGCTGTGGGGATTGTTGCTGCTGTCAGCGATCTGCGGCATCCCCTTTCTGTCGCCCATTCTCGGGCCCGGCGCGGCGATTACCCAGGTAGTAGGGGTGATGATTGGCACCCAGATTGGGCTGGGGAATATCTCGCCGGCCTTCGCCCTGCCCGCTCTGTTCGCCATTAACGTGCAGGTGGGTTGTGATTTCGTCCCCGTCGGCCTCTCGATGCAGGAGGCCAAACCGGAGACCATTGCCAGCGGCGTACCGGCCTTCTTACTTTCCCGCCAGCTAACCGGCCCGCTGGCCGTGATGATTGGCTGGGTATTTTCCCTGGGACTGTTTTAATACATCTGAAAGGAACGTCATGATGAACAAGTTAAAAGTGGCCGTTGTCGGCGCGGGAATTTACGGCAAACATCATATCAACGCCTATCTGCATAACCCGGACGTGGAGCTGGTCGCGGTGTGTGACAACAACGTGGAGCGGTGCCATGCCGCGGTGAATGAGCTGGGCATTCCGGGCTATGCCAGCCTGTCCGCGCTGCTGGATAAACAGCAGGTGGATATCATTTCCGTGGCGACTTCCGATCCTTTCCATAAGGAACCTGCGCTGCAGGCCATTGCCGAGGGTAAGCATGTGCTGATTGAGAAACCGCTGGCGACCTCGGTCGCCGACTGCGAGGCGATTATTGCCGCCGCCGTGGCGCACGGGGTGACCGTCGGCGTCGATTTTCACAAGCGCTGGGACCCGGCGGCGCTCCGCGTGCGCATGGAGGTACAGAAGGCGGAAAGCGGCAAGATCCTGCGCGGCTATATCAATATGGATGACGTGATCGCCGTTCCGACCGAATGGCTGGCCTGGTCGGCACAGAGTTCGCCGGTGTGGTTCCTTGGCTCGCACTGCTTCGACCTGGTGCGCTATATCAGCGGGCAGGAGGTGAAATCGGTTTACGCGGTCGGGCAGAAACGGCTGCTGGCGAGCAAGGGGCTGGACACGTGGGACAGCGTGCAAAGCACCCTCCTGATGGAGGACGGCAGTTCGTGGGTGATTGAAAACAGCTGGGTCCTGCCCGCCGCTTTCCCGAAAGATAACGACGGGCGCATGGCGGTGCTGTGTGACAACGCCTGGATCCGCTCCGATTCACAAAACCGCGGGCTGGAGATCTTCGGCCAGCAGTCGGTTAAAACCCCGAACAGCTACTTTATTACCTACCGCGATGGCGTCGCCAGCGGGTTTGGTATTGACCCGATTAATGACTTTATTAAAGCGGTGAAAACCCATACTCCGTATGCCGCCAGCGCAGACGACGGGCTACAGGCTAGCCGGATTTGCGAGACGGCGCATAAAAGTCTGCTGAGCGGCCAGGCAGAGCTGCTGGTTTAAAGGGGGGCCGGGAACAGGGATGTTCCCTCCAGCCCCTCCGCCGATCGGCCTGGCAGGCCGCCAGTTATATCACCAGTGCGGCTGGCTATCAGCGTCATGCGCCCGCCGGTGAATCATTCACACCTTGCGCGAATCAGCTTCTTCCTGTCTATCAGGTTGCCCTGCCGATCGTAGTAGCGGCTGGGCCATATTTCCGCAGGGTCGATGCCCAACGCCTGGGCAATGAGAAACTCGCCTTTCGGCCACGGGCGAGCCAGGGTGTTGGCCAACGTCGACGAGCTCAGCCCCGCCTGGCGCGAGACTGCCGCCAGTGACAGGTTGCGTTTTTTTAATTGCGCAATGATATCAGCCGGATGCATATCAGTTCTGTTCATCTTATTCATTCCTTTACGTTAGCGAAGTCGTACAAATCCTCATCACTTACACTAAGTAATACTTAGTACATTTTCAACTAACAGCTACCAAAATCGTGATTCTGTTTCCAGTCTTTCAGGATCATCATGCTGCCGCACCGTTTAAAAGAAGCGCGCGTTAGAACGGGACTTTCCCAGCAGAAGCTAGGCATCCTCGCCGGGATTGATGAGGCGACGGCGAGCGCGCGGATGAATCAGTATGAACGCGGTATCCATACGCCGGATTTCGCGCTGGCCTGCCGACTGGCGGAAGTGTTGAAAATTCCGGCCTGCTATTTTTATACGGTCGAGGACGATCTGGCAGAAGTCGTGGCCGGCTGGTATCAGCGCTGAGTCGGACCAGCCTATCGGCTGGATTGAGAATGGGTTTCGGCGGCAGGAAAATGGCTTTCATTGGCAGTTAAGTAACGAGGCAAACGTTAGGTTACGGCGGTTGATAATAATATCCCTGTTGAGTTATTCAATTATTAATAACAGTCCAGTCTTATTCATGGATTCTATTTACCACCCCAATATATAAATATTATTTCTGGTTCTTAATAGAACCCAGAAGGTGCTTATTCAATTTTATTATCAGCTGGACTTTATTTTTATTACTGGCTAAATTTACAGGTGTTATTTAGCGCGATGCGAACATGTTGAAGCACGTCCGCATCGCTCATCACAATCACTATTTATAAGGAATAGCAATTATGACTGAGATCGATTGTATTGCAGATTCATTCGATGCAGAAGCACCGGTGAAAAATAAGCGCCAGCTTACCGTGAGCTATGCGAGCCGCTTTCCGGATTATACCCGTATTCCGGCTATCGTTATGAAGGGCCAGTGGCTGGAGGCGGCCGGGTTCGCGACGGGTGCGAAGGTAGAGGTTCGGGTTATGGCGGGCTGTATCGTGCTGACGGCGGTTGAGCCGGAACCCGAGCTGGGAGAAGCGATGCGTCGGGTGGAGAAGCTGTCGGCGAGGAAGCAGAAGCAGGTCCGGGAGTTTATTGGGGTGATTGCGGGGAAAGCGAGGTTGAAGGCTCTCGCATAAGGTAAAAATCAATGCTTAATTCAAATGAGGGCTTATGCTAAGCCCTCATTACAACCAGCAGCATTCTGCCATATGAGACAGAGGGTTTTGCCGTTGCTAAGCTATTAGCGCTTCTCAATGATGAAACCATCCCGCCGCAAAAAATCAATCACCTTTTCGATATTGCCAATTCCCCATTGATTAGATATCGCAATAAGTTCGCCGGATGGGAGTTCGATCAGCGCATCTTCATGCATATGATACCTGTTTTGCCTGCCTTCCGGGATTTGTTCGGCCAGGACGATCGTTCTGTGTATCAGAATTTCGCTTAGCTTAGATTTCAGCGTATTAAGATCCTGGGGATTATGTTTACTAATCCAGTCAGTGAAAAGTGCCAGGGCCAGCTTACGTTTATTATAAATCACGCCATTATATTTATACTCGGAGTAATCTTTTTCTGATTTTTGGCTGCTGATTATTTGCTCTGTTCGCTTCTCCCGGAATCTCACCTGGTACTCTTCTAATTCCGGCACCGGAATGATCTGTTCGGCGTTAATGAAAACTTCACCCTTAAAGCTATACGGCGTGAGGCGAACGCAGCGAATATCGATACCCTTATCCCTTAACCATATTGCGGTAGTCGTCAGCTCTTTGCTAAAACCTGCAGAAGCAAGAATGATGCGAATATCCTTACCAAAATCGACGAGTTCACTCTCATCAAGGTCAACAAATTCAAGTAAGCTATCTTTGGCATTTATCTCTTTATTATGCTTCAGCAAATAGGATTGATAGCATTCACACGCTTTAGTAAAGCTCATTGTGGAAATCATTGCCGCATATCTTAGCGCCTGTAGCTCCATATGCGCACCGATCTCATCTCGCTTCAACTCGATGACCACAAGATTGGCCTGCTTATCAATGGCTAACAGATCGATTCTACGACGGCTATCTTCCCAGTCAGAAAACTCTTCCGCGATCACCATGCAATCTGGCGCGATAATATCGATATTTTTCTCGATCGCTGCTTGTAAATCATATCGTTCCTGGAGGCCTTCTGAAGTGAAAGACGTTTTTTCCAGGGCTGTGAGTTTTTTATCAAAAATATTATACAGTGCCACCTTCAAGTTCCTTGTAGGCAAAAAAAATAATTATTTTACATCCATCAGTTTTTTTAATTCTTGCGGTGTAAACGGGGGATTTCGGCGATGCAACATAGCATGGCAATTAGGGCAAACCGGAATAAGATCGGTTTTAGGGTCCAGATGATAATCATCTTTAATTGCCGACAGAGGAGTCAGATGGTGAACATGGATAAATCCTTTCGCTATGTTCCCGTACTTCTTTGACATATCGAGGGCACAAACCATGCATAAATAGCCATGATAGCGCAGCGCAGCCTCGCGGGCATGACGATCCCGTTCATAGCGATTTACTATCACCTGAACCGCCGCACCTTCAACGAACTCGCCCTGCGGCAGTAGCTCATCGGGGAACAGAGAATCATCTGCAGCAATGCCGCCTTTATGATCTTCAACAATGCGAAACCCTTGTTCCATCAGCAGCTTGACGCATTTTGATTTGATCCCACCGCTGAAATCCGCAGGTGTAAATTCAAAGCCCGTGACCATTGAAGCGGCAATCCCCACGATAGCCTTTGAAGGATAGCGACGCCCCTCAAACTCGACTTCGTACAGCAGCGCGGCTTTGAACTGGTGAGCTACACCTGCATCATAGGCGCGAATGGCTTCGATGATGCTTTCCCTTGATAACCGATCCGGTAACTTCTTCACCTGGTAAACTCATGCCATGGGAGATAGCTCATTATACTCAAATCGATATGCATTTCTCGATCGCATAGACCAGAGGAATGATTCTGTCGGACCGATGCTATTACTGATTTTTTGCTTTATTAGACTTGAATAGACGTGGACTGATACAACTCTCGCGGGCAAATTTATGCTGCGACAGACGCCGTACATTGACTTTTCACTCACTAAATAGTTTACTTTTTTTATTATAGTTAAACCATTAGTGAATCTATGGCATCAAAAATAAACTGGCTATTGCAAAATACCTCTCCAGGAAGCCTGGTTTTGCAATCCTGGCTAACCCGGAACAACATATCGCCTTCTCTGGCCTTTAAATACGCGCAAAATGGCTGGTTAATAAAACTGCGGGCTGGCGTTTATACGCGCGCAGGACGAGAACCAGACTGGAGTGATGCGCTATGGTGTCTGCAAAACCAGCTTGAAGCGCCGGTGCATCTGGCCGGACTGAGCAGTCTCTCCTGGCAGGGCCGTTCCCATTACCTACAGCTTAAGCAGAGTCAATGCTGGCTTAGCGTTGAAAACAAAGCGATATTGCCCAAATGGTTTAAAGAATTTCCCGGCGTTGAGTGGTTGGTGGTATCGGCTCTGAAGCTCCCTGAATTGGGTGAAAAATACCGAACTGAGCTTGAGGTTAAAGGAAAAAGAATAACCGCCAGTACGCCAGAACTGGCAGCCTACGAGCTATTAAGCGCAGTACCTCAGGAAATCTCATTTGAGCACGCTGCCGAGCTTTTTCAGGGACTAGTCAATCTCAACCCACGTAAAGTGGAGAAGCTGCTTACGCTCAGCCAGTCCGTACAAACCAAGCGCCTGTATCTATTTTTCGCCAGTTTCTATGAACATGCATGGTTCAAACGCGTAGATACCAGCAAAATCGACCTGGGATCGGGCAACCGACAAATCGTTGTTAATGGCAAGCTGAACACGCAATACCTGATAACTGTGCCCGAAAATTTTACCAGGAAGGGAATAAACCATGGATAAAACCTCTCCCTACTACCGCCAGGTTGCCCTGCTGGTGCGAGCATTACCCTATGTCGCTAACGAGCCCTGTTTTGCGCTGAAAGGCGGAACGGCGATCAACTTATTCATCCGTGATTTTCCCCGATTGTCTGTTGATATCGATCTGTCCTGGATCCGGCTGGAAAGCAGAGAGGTCGCGTTGCCTAACCTGCGAGAAGCACTCACCCGTATCGCCGCTGAACTGGAAGCGCAAGCCGGGATCCGTGCAGTGCTGCAAACCCATAATCCCGATGAGATGCGCATCATTGTCACCACTGACGACGCGCAAATTAAAATTGAAGTCTCGCCAGTTGCCCGGGGAACACTATATCCACCGCAAGAACGCGACGTCGTCGAAGCCGTGGAGGAAGAATTTGGTTTTGCCGCGATCCTGGTTGTCTCACTGCCCGATTTATACGGTGGCAAGCTATGTGCTGCGTTAGATCGCCAGCATCCCAGAGATTTCTACGACGTCAAAATGCTCCTTGATACACAAGGAATCGACCGCGCTATTTTCAATGGTTTTATCGCTTACTTGCTCAGCCATAATCGCCCATTGTCCGAAGTGCTTAACCCACGCTGGAAGGATATTACCGAACCCTTTCAAAATGAATTCAGCGGTATGACTTTTGAGAAGGTATCACTGGAAGCGTTAAGAGAGGTCCCGGAAAGAATGCTCAGCGCATTGAAAGCACATTTCACTCAGCAGGATTTCGACTTCCTGATGTCATTTAAACGCGGCGAGCCTGACTGGAATTTAGCGCCAGAGCCCCATATTCAGAATTTGCCAGCCGTTCAATGGAAGCTGCGCAATATTGGCCGGATGTCGGAGGAAAAGCGCACGCAGTCGCTGGATACACTGGAAAAGGTCATGACAGAATGGCTAAGTTAGTTTATTAAATTCAGTATAGTTACACCAACAGTGAAACTATACTGAATTTAATAAACCAGCAATGTAGTGGTCAACAAAAATTGGCTACGATTTTAGAGTTTTTCCAGAACAATCGTTCTGATTCATTCGGCGTCAAACCACCATTATATTGATGAGGTCTGAGCTGGCTGTAATAACCTGTTATGTAGTTCGTTATCGCTGTGCTGGCTTCGCTAAAATTAGCGTATCCATTATCCGGCACCCATTCTGTTTTCAGGCTTCTAAAAAAACGGTCCATCGGGCTGTTATCCCAGAAATTCCCCCGGCGACTCAGGCTTTGCTTTATCTGATATCTCCACAGTATGAACCGCCCCGGTTTTCCTGGAGAGTATTTTGCCTAAGTCTTCAGGCTGGCCACATCCCGGTTGACCTGCTCGCCGATTCAATAAGGGAGCCCTTACCGGCTCCCTTTGGGATCACACATTTCATACTTGGGTATTCACATACAAAAACCAGGTGTTATCATTGCTCCCGTAAATATCTTTCAACTCTATCCGAGGCTTTGATGCTGGAGAATGTAATCATCCGATAATCAGCTCCCCGTCCTTTTCAGGCCGGACTGATTATCAATGCGCCGAAATCGAATGCGGACACCGCTGTGTGTTTGCACGTTTTGCACATGATGATTAAACAGGTTCTTCAGTATGAATTTATCCCGTCAGGAACAACGTACCTTACACGTTCTCGCCAAAGGTGGCCGCATTGCGCACGTCCGCAATACATCAGGCCGCATCACCGCCGTTGAATGCTACACCCGCGAAGGGCTGTTGCTCACCGACTGCACCCTCGCCACCTTCAAAAAACTCAAAACCAAAAAGCTGATCAGGTCCGTCAACGGTCAGCCCTACCACATTAACACCACCGGGCTGAACAACGTTCGCGCCCGGCCCGATAACCGCTAAGGAGAGCATGATGGATATCAGCACCCTTATTTCCGCATCCCGGCACATCCAGCTGTCAGAGGAGGAAAGTAAAATCCCCTGGGACGAACCAGCCTTCAGCCAGCGCATGCTGGCGAACCATTTGTCTCAGGATCACGACTGGGCAAGCCGCAGGCAGAGCGTCATTGAGCAGCAGGTCGAGTGGATCGCCAGTCAGTTATCCCCTGGCGCACACGTCCTCGATCTCGGCTGCGGCCCCGGCTTTTATACCCACCGCTTAGCGGAGCGCGGATTTCACTGCACCGGCGTGGATTTCTCACCGGCATCCGTGAGCTGGGCCCGTCAGCAGGCGCAGAATGCCGGATTGAATATCGACTATGTTCAGCAGGATATTCGCTCATACTGGCCGGATAAATCGTTCGATTTCATCATGATGACTTTCGGGGAACTGAATGTTTTCAGCACGGCGGACGCGCGCTCACTCGTCAGCCGCTGCGCGCTGTGGCTGGAATCGGGTGGCAGGCTACTCACTGAAGTCCATACTTTCGACGAAGTTAAGCGTCAGGGAATGGCTGAAGCAAGCTGGCAACGCTGTCCGGACGGGCTGTTTCTGGCCGTCCCTCACCTGCTGCTGACGGAACATGGCTGGGATGAAGAAGCGAAGACCAGCTCGACACATTTCTGGGCCATAGAGGCAAACGGTCACACCACCCGTTTCGGCAGCCAGATGACGGCCTGGCGCGATGACGAGTACGTCAGCCTGCTCGGTAGTGTCGGATTTACCCTGCTTCCTCCTCCTGCAAGCCACGACTGGCCAGTCAGCGACACATTTGAAGGAAAGCTGTTTGCTCTGCTGGCTGAAAAAGCAAAAACCTCAGAGCCACGCCCTCTTAATACTCAACGCAATAAAAGGAATTCCGCATTGGATATCCCACGTATTTTTACCATCAGTGAAAGCGAACACCGCATCCACAACCCGTTCACCGAAGAGAAGTACGCCACACTGGGCCGTGTGCTGCGCATGAAGCCGGATACCCGCATTCTGGATCTCGGCAGCGGCTCGGGGGAAATGCTTTGTACCTGGGCCCGGGATCACGCCATTACCGGCGTCGGTATCGACATGAGCCCGTTGTTCAGCGAGCAGGCCAGACGCCGCGCAGAAGAACTCGGCGTCGGCAGCCGGGTTCAGTTCATACACAACGACGCCGCCGGATATGTAGCAGAAGAAAAATGCGATGTGGCCGCCTGCGTCGGCGCGACATGGATTGCCGGTGGTTTTGCCGGGACGGTCGAATTGCTGGCGCAAAGCCTGAAACCGGGCGGGATCATGCTTATCGGTGAACCCTACTGGCGTCAGCTTCCGGCAACGGACGAGATAGCGCAGGCCTGTGGCGTCCCGTCGGTGTCCGATTTTCTCACCCTGCCCGACCTGGTCGCCTCTTTCGACGAGCAGGGCTATGACCTGGTGGAAATGGTACTGGCAGACCAGGAAGGCTGGGACAGATACGAAGCGGCAAAATGGATGACCCTGCGTCGCTGGCTGGAGGAAAACCCTGACGATGACTTTGCACAAGAGGTTCGGGCAGAACTGCCAATTGCGCCCAAACGCCACGTCACGTACACACGAGAGTACTTTGGCTGGGGGGTGTTTGCCTTGATTGCCCGATAACCTGAAACAGGCGGTATAGCCTTAACGACTATACCGCCCTTCACTCATCAGGTATTAAGGCGGCTCAGGATAAAATGAACGCAGAATCAGTCACGTTTACCCGCGCTTAATCATCGGGATATCGCCTGTATCATTTAACGCCCCCGGAAATGTTTTTTACCACTGAGCGATTTTTTGTTTATTGATATTCACCACACTTATCCCTTCCAGGCATCCCCATAATTCTCGAGTATGTTGGGGCGTGATCACAATACAGTCTTTCATTGCGCTAATTTTGACAGGCATTCCGTTGATAAAGCCTGCCCGGGTTAAAACGCGCACGTTATATAATCCTGTAACGGTAATCCCCCATTTTTAGCGGAAGTGATAAGTAGAATCAGGTCATGCGTTGAATAAACCAGGTTTTCCCCATCACGGTCTGACCTGTCCTGCCATCACGTCATGCTTGCCTGAACAATCGGTGGTGTTGTTTCCGTCTTACTGACTCAGATACTTAAACGTTCATCACTGGTGCATAGTACTCCTGAACTTTTGCCAATAGTGCCCACACAATCCGCGCATTCTTATTAGCCAATGCTACCGAGGCAATGTTGTTATTCCGGCGTGCCAGTAGTCGACTGGCCCATCCCGATACAGCATCCTGTTTACGTTTGACCGACTGCAACACAGCCCTGGCGCCGTGAATGAGTAAGGTTCGTAAATAAATATCCCCTCGTTTGCTTATCCCGAGCAAGACGTGTTTGCCACCACTTGAATGCTGACGTGGAACCAGCCCTGGCCAGGCTGCCAACTGTCGGCTATTTTCGACATTGCTGGCGTTGCCGATAGTCGCAATTAGTGCGGTGGCGGTGATCGGGCCAATGCCTGGGATCTTGCTGATACGCTGGCATAGCGCATTTTGGCGGTAACACTGCTCAATCTGCTTGTCGAGCGTAGCGATGACATCGAACAGATATGTCATATGGTGCTGTAACAGACTCAGCTGTACACGGAACAGAGATGGCAACGAGTTATCAGCATCTTCCAGGAGCTCAGGTAACTGTCGCTGTAGCGGCTGGATCCCCCGGGGCACGACGATGCCAAATTCAGCCAATAGTCCCCGAATTTGATTCGCCTGAGCGGTCCGTTGCTTAATGAAACTCTGACGACTCCGGTGAAGCGACAATACGGCTTGCTGCTCAGGGGTCTTGACCGGCACGAACCGCATGTTGGGTCGTGTGACGGCTTCGCAAATAGCCTCTGCGTCTGCAGCATCATGCTTATTGGTTTTGACATAGGGCTTGACGAACTGAGGAGCCATCAGCTTGACGTTATGGCCCATCGACATGAGTTTGCCGGCCCAAAAGTGGGCAGAAGCACATCAAACATGGAGGGATGTTGGCAAAAAAGGAAAGCATTTTTGCTCGTTTGAGTTGCTTGTTGAACAACCGCTTGCCGTGTTCGTCAATTCCGTGGACCTGGAAAACCTCTTTTGCCAAATCGATGCCGATAGTCTTAACGTTCATGATGGCCGCTCCGCTCAGGTAGTGACGATTTATCGTCCCACTGTGGCATAAGATGTAGGGGGCGACCATTCCATTAACAAAGCCCACTTTCATATTGTGATGGCTACCAAAACTCGAAATAATGAATGTCAATATTAAATGAATTTAAAAAAATATATTAAAACACTGAGTTAGGTGTTTTTCAATCAATTATTCCCGCTACCATTTCATTCCCCCCCCTTTCATTTTCACCTGATTTTGTGTATTATATATACAAAATTATACGGAAGTTTTCTTGAACACCGCCCATTAATAATGGTCATGAAGATTTTTCTTGTCGGGACACAACCTTTGCTTAGAGGCGTCTTATGAGTAAGTGCTATGTATCACCTATTGAAGCCTATTAATAGACTAAGCACAGATGGTTGATATAAATGTTATCTTGAGCGTGCACACAAGAAAATCCATCAATCCTTGGAGCAAAGGAATAATGAAGAAATATATAGCCATTGTATTATCAGTTATTTCCATATTATCATTAAAATCAGTCTATGCTGATGATGGCTTTTGCTCTCTGGCCAGTGGTCCATCTACAGCCAGCTATGACTTCTCCAATATGAGTGTAACCGATCCCGAGAAGAACATTCCTGGCACTGCACTCTCTACCGGAAACTTGAATTCTGGTGTTCAAAATGCAAAGATGACATGCACCTGTTCTGGTGGTCCCTATAGGAATATCTGGTTATGGGGGGATACGACCCTCAGCAACCCACAAACTGTGGATGATTATATTTATTATGACATCCCAGGAAATAAAGAAATGCAGGTAGCGACAAAAATATTTACACGTACAGGTTACTCTTCAGTTCCTTTTGGTCCAAAAAAAAATTATAGCGACACCGATCAATATAACTGCAACACTACGATGGACTTAAGCCTGGGTGGTAACAATACGGGGGGTGTTATTCAGGTTTCTGTCCGTTTAAAAAAATCAATAGTCGGACAGTCAACTATCAACAATGTGTTGGTGGCATCTACATACTGGAATATGGGTGATACCGGCGGTACATCTCATGGGCCGGTTGCGACAACAAATATTTATCTGAATGGTACCGTCACCGTTCCTCAAAACTGCGTTATTAACGCTGGAACTCAAGTTGTTGTTGATTTAGGGGCACTCTATGCAACTGACTTTAAGGTGGCAGGGCAGAAACCAGACAACTATACGTCGAAACAAATCAATATACCGATTAAATGTAACGATATGAGTGCAACAGCCAATCTGACAATGCGCATTGAGGGGAGTCCGTCAACGAATATTCCTAATGCTATTCAGTCTGATAATAAAGATGTGGGAGTCGTTGTTACTAATGAAGACAATGTGCCATTAATACCAAATAATAGCAGCAGCATTGTTCCATTTAAACTGGATGAAAGCTATCGCTCAAATGTGACGTTATATGCCTACCCGGTTGGCACCACAGGTAATATCCCTAAAGAAGGAGTGTTCACAACGCTGGCTTACCTTCGGGTTGATTTTTCCTGAATCAGTTGTGCATGATAAACCGCATTGTTAGTTACGTTTCTATTGATACGGCTTTGTTAATGGAATGGTCGCCTCCTGTTTGCCAGGCTATACTCTAAATATTTCAAGTTGCAGGACGGCGGCAAGGGAGTGAATCCCGATGAGCTTACACCAGTAAGTGATTCGGGTGAGCGAACGTAGCCAACACACATGCAACTTGAAGTATGACGAGTATAAATATGTTGTGGTAGGTTTGCTGGTCATCAATTGCAGCCATAGATCCGGACTTGACCCTGTAAATAAATCTGTGTAACTGCCATCGTATTAAAGATGATCGCTCAGGCGCTGAGGGATCCCCAGTAATGGGCGGGTAAAAAAAGACAGGCATAGAGTTTTGTGATCTACTGATTTGTGCAACCAATTCAATGAGATCGCCTCTATGCCTGCTCGCCAGGTATGTCAGAGTTTTTTCCGTGACGCGTTAGCACCGTTTCACAAATACCGACAAAATGCTTTGCTGGATGCCACCATTGCTCTCATCAATGGCGCATCACTGACGCTGACCAGTATCGGGCGTTATTTACCCGGCACGGCTCAGGTCACAAATAAAATCAAACGCGTTGACCGACTGCTCGACAATGAATCTTTTCACCGCGGTATCCCACTGATTTTCAGAAACATTATTGCCATGCTGACGAGCCAGCTATCTCTTTGTGTCATCGCTGTTGACTGGAGTGGCTATCCGTCTCAGAAGCATCACGTGCTCCGTACCAGCCTGATTTGCGACGGACGTTCGATGCCCTTGCTGAGCTGGATAGTTCCTTTGGAAAAACAGCAAAACGCAAAGGTACAGCAAGCTTTTCTTAATACTCTTTTCGAGGCGGTAAACCCAAAAGCAAGGGTCATCATCGTCACGGACGCAGGGTTCCAGAATGACGGGTTCCAGCACATAAAATATCTCGGCTGGGATTTTATCGGACGCATCAGAGGCAATGTCCGGATGCGGCTGGACAGTAAGGGGGAATACTGGTTCCGGCGTCAGGAATTGCAGGCCAGTAGTAAACCGGAATATCTGGGGCCGGGAACGCTTGCCCGATCAAAATATGCCCGATGCGATGGTCATTTTTATTTGCATAAAAAAGAGCCGAAAGGACGGAAAAATAAACGCTCTCGCTGTGGTATAGCCAGATCATCACAGATAAAAGATGCCAGCTCGGCGGCAAAAGAACCGTGGTTAATATTCAGTAGCACAAATGACTTTAAGCCGCGATAAATCATGAAGTTATACAGCCGCCGAATGCAGATCGAGCAGAACTTCCGGGATGAAAAAAGCGAGCGGTTCGGGTTCGGCCTGCGTGCCAGTTACAGCCGTTCGGCAGGAAGAGTGCTGGTGCTGAGCCTACTGGCGACACTGAGCACAATAGTGCTGTGGCTTATTGGTTATCACGCGGAAAATAAAGGGTTGCATCTTAGATACCAGGCCAACAGCATTAAAACGCGCCGGGTAATCTCGTATCTGACGTTAGCGGAGAATGTCTTACGACACACACCGCTAATTTTAAAACGAACGGTGCTGGGCACCGTTCTTAATCACCTGGCCAAAACCTACCAGAATATGGTGTTGGTTTATTAGCGCTGATTTATGGGGATCCCTCAGCGCCTGAGCGATCACCTTTAATACATTGGCAGTTACACAGAATTACTGACAGGCTCCGTCGATGTTCTCCTGTCTGTTGAATTTTTTGTGCTTGCTCACAAAGTCACAACGCAATTTCACCGAAAAAAACCTTTATTTTTACAAGGTTACTCACCACTTTCAATCCAGGCTCAAGCAGAGCACCGAAACAGAAAACCCCGACTATCAAGGCTGGCAGCCGTTTGTACGCCCTCCCCCCTGCTTTTTGTTTATAAATTCAATGAAATTTTATGCCCTATCATTCCCAACAGGAATTGATTCATAAAACCAGATACCACTCTTCCCTCACTGTTGCTGACATAATCTTTTAAAATAAGCCAAAAGAAACAAACAACTAAAACACCGATTTAACAAAACTCTTTTAACTTCCCCCTACTGAGGAATGAAGCGATGCTGGTGATCCTGAGTGTATTGATGCTCATTTTCTTTATCTTTTGCTTAATGACCAAGCGGCTTTCAGCATTAACGGCCCTGATCATTATTCCGACTGTTTTTGCCCTGATCGGCGGTTTCTACGCCCACCTCGGTAAATACATGATGGACGGCATCAAAACCGTTGCACCAAACGGTGTCATGATTATTTTTGCCATGCTCTATTTCATGGTCATGACCGAAGCAGGGATGTTCGATCCGCTGGTCAAACGCGTGATTAAAGCGGTAAAAGGTGACCCGGTTATGATCTTCCTCGGCACTGTGCTACTGGCCTTTATTGTGGCGCTGGACGGTGATGGCGCGACTATCTACATCATCGTACTCTCGGCTTTCTTACCGATTTACAAGCGCCTCGGCCTCTCCTTACCCATGGTATGTTGCCTGTTACTGCAAGTCTCAGGGTTGGGAAACATGGTGCCGTGGGGTGGGCCAACGGCGCGAGCCGCCACGTCAATGCACGTCGATATTGGCACCATGTTTGTGCCTATGATCCCTGCCCTGATAGCCTGTGCGGTATGGACATTTGTTCTGGCTTACATCTTTGGCCGCCGAGAGCGCGCACGTCTGGGGACTAATCTGAACTTCAACGCCGAGAATACCCTCGACGAGCAGGGCCGGTCACGGGGGCCGAAAACCTTCATTTTTAATTGGTCATTAACGATTTTGTTGATTATTGGTTTATGTGTCGAAGTGTTGCCATTAAGCTATCTGTTCATGATTGCCGCCTGTCTGGCACTGATGGTTAACTTTCCAGCCTTGCAGGCTCAGAAAGAGCAGCTCGAGCAGCACGCCCCGCCAATTCTTGCGGTATCCAGTCTGATTTTTGCCGCTGGGGTATTTACCGGAGTCTTTACCGGAACAGGCATGGTCAACGCGGTTGGCAGCGCACTGCTGGAGGTGATCCCGAATGCACTCGGTCCCTATATGGCGGTAGTGACGGCGCTACTGAGCATTCCGATGACCTGGTTGGTCTCCAACGATGTGTTCTATTTTGGGGTACTGCCGGTGTTAGCTGATACCGCAAAACATCACGGCATCAGTGGCATCGAAATGGCGCGTGCGTCACTCATGGGGCAACCGGTGCATATTCTGAGCCCGCTGGTCGCGTCAACGTATCTGGTGGTCAGTATGTTGAAACTCGATTATTCCGAGAATCAATACTTTACCTTTAAATGGTCTCTGGTAAGTAGTTTACTCATGATTGTCGTTTCACTTCTTACCGGGATATTTCCTTTCTACGCTGCATAGAGTGTTTTATGACTTGGTTATTGGGTCAATGGGACGTCATCTTCATCCTGCTACAAATCATCGTAATCGACCTGCTATTGGGTGGCGATAACGCGGTGGTGATTGCCATGGCTTGCCGAAAGTTGCCGCCTCATCAACGCAACAAGGCGATTATTATCGGTACAGCCGGCGCAATTGTTGCACGAGTAGTTTTATTGATCGTGGCGGTTAAACTGCTGGATTTACCTTACCTCAAACTGGTTGGCGGCCTTTTACTGCTTTGGATTGGCATTAAACTGGTGGCTAACGAAGAGGAAGAGAGTGACATTAAAAGTGCCACCAGTCTGTGGAAGACGTCGATGACCATCGTCGTGGCAGATGTAGTGATGTCACTGGATAACGTGCTGGCCGTTGCCGCAGCGGGTAAAGGCAACTATTGGTTGGTGGCGCTAGGCGTGGTGATAAGCATCCCGATAATCATTGCTGGCAGCAAGCTGGTACTGGCATTAATTAACCGTTTTCCGATTATCATCATGCTCGGTGGCGCGCTCATTGGCTGGATTGCAGGAAGCATGTTTGTGACCGACCCGGCAATTTCGCATCTGCAGATGGCGTCTATCAACCACTTGCCGCTCTTTGCCGGTATCGCCGGAGCGCTACTGGTTCTGGCCATTGGCATGGGTAAAGGCAGACTGGCCGAGAAAAACAGCCACTAGTTTCACTTCCCATAAAAAAAGGTTCATCGCACTTTACCGGGAAACGCCGCTTTTATCTTCATAAAAAAGTAGTCGTTATCCCGGTATCCATATGCCATCCTTTTTATCACCTTGATCCTGTTATTCATTCCCTCAAGTACGCTGGTATTCAGACGATGCGTGGCACTGGCGATTATGCCACTCACGTAACCCTTAAGCTTTTCCGCGAAGTGCTGCAATGCCCTGATGCCACTCTCCTGTGACTGCCTGTACCACTCATCCCAGCGTGCTGTGCAACTGCCTTATCCGGCGCATACCACCGCTCTTTCAGCGCTGTTTTCATCACGTACACCGTATTTAACGGCTGGTTCGCCTCCAGCAACACGGCCAGTTTTACTTCATGTCCAACCGGCAGATTCTCCGGATTGCGCAGTAACAACCAGCGGCTGCGTTTGATGACCTTCCGTGCCTTGCTGTGGTCACGCAACTGATTCGCCAGGTCGACCCTCACTCTGTCGATAACTTCCCGGCCGAACTTCGCCACAACATAGAACAGGTCATAGACCACTTCCGCCTGCGGGCACTGCGCTCTCACCTCCAGGTCCAGCGCTGTGTTCATGTCCATCGCGACAGATTCGATAGCGGCACAACCTTCCTGACCCAGCCAGGTGAAGAACGGACGGAAGGCCACCCGGCTGCGATCTTCGCCAACCCACAGCACCCGTTTTGTATCCGCATCTATCACAACCGTGGCGTAACGATGGCCTTTAAACAGCGCGAATTCATCCGTTATCAGACGGCGCAGTGTGTGCCGTTCAGGCTCCCTGAGTTCCCGTTGCAGACGGCGGTTAAGTGGCTGGTGAGTGTTTTGGCGAATACAAAACTAACCACTTTTACCGCCGTTTTCTATGGGTTCACGCTTATCCGCGATGAACCTAAGGAAGGTGCGAATAAGTCTGTGATATGAGATCAGGATGTTCATCCGGAGCTACACTCCAGGGGGCATCATGAACCATCAACTCACCTTCGGCGACAGTGAATTCAGCAGTAAGCGTCGTCAGACCCGAAAAGATATTTTCCTCTCCCGCATGGACCAATTGCTGTCGTGGCAAAACATGATGGATGTCATCGAGCCAGTTTACCCCAAAGCGGGTAATGGTCGTCGGCCCTACCCGCTGGAAAGCATGTTACGTATTCACTGCATGCAGCATTGGTACAACCTGAGCGATGGCGCGATGGAGGATGCTCTGTATGAAATCGCCCCCA
Organism: Klebsiella sp. 18074; assembly: GCF_902705905.1. Classification (NCBI taxonomy): domain Bacteria; kingdom Pseudomonadati; phylum Pseudomonadota; class Gammaproteobacteria; order Enterobacterales; family Enterobacteriaceae; genus Klebsiella; species Klebsiella sp. 18074. The sequence continues at coordinate 49,625 of NZ_CACSIS010000022.1, forward strand.
TGCGACTGTTCGCCAGGTTATCTCTGGATAGCGCCCTGCCGGACCGCACCACCATCATGAATTTCCGCCACCTACTGGAGCAGCATCAGCTGGCCCGCCAATTGTTCAAGACCATCAATCACTGGCTGGCCGAAGCAGGCGTCATGACGACCCGGGGCACCCTGGTCGATGCCACCATCATTGAAGCACCCAGCTCTACCAAGAACAAACGGCAGTAACGCGACCCTGAAATTCATCAGACCAAGAAAGACAATCAGTGGCACTTTGGTATGAAGGCCCACATTGGTGTTGATGCCAGGAGTGGCCTGACTCACAGCCTGGTCACCATCGCAGCCAACGAGCATGATCTCAATCAGTTAGGCAACCTGCTGCATGGAGAGGAAGAATTTGTCTCAGCCGATGCAGGCTACCAGGGAGCGTCGCAGCGCGAAGAATTGGCCGAGGTGGATGTGGACTGGCTGATCGCTGAGCGCCCTGGCAAGGTAAGAACCCTGAAGCTGCATCCGCGTAAGAACAAGGTGGCCATCAACATCGAATACATGAAAGCCAGCATCCGGGCCAAAGTAGAACACCCGTTTCGCATCATCAAGCGGCAGTTTGGCTTCGTGAAAGCCATATATAAGGGGCTGCTGAAAAACAATAACCAGCTGGCGATGTTATTCACTCTGGCCAACCTGTTTCGGGTGGACCAGATGATACGTCAATGGGAGAGAGCTCACTAAAAACCGGGAAAAACGCCTGAAATGGCGAAAATGGCCTAAATAGGCTAATTCGAGGTGTTTGCGGGAGAAAAAATCAGTTCAGACACGAGAAATTTAAACCAACGAATCAGTTGGGAAGACATAGCCCGCTTATTCGCACCTTCCTGAGTCATTTGTTTACCAGAGGACAAATTAAGCGCAACACTTTTCACTTTTTTATCCGCTATTGGTAGTTCCAGATTTTCTCGGCAATCTGCACAAACTTTTGCGCAACGGGTGAAAGTTCGCTCCAGGAGTGAAACTGCAGACCAAAGGTTCGCGGCATCACTAATAGAGGCATCGGAATTTCAACCAGTGGAATGGCATGTTGGCTCTCCTCCAGAGCGCGTCGTGAAATAAAACTAAGCAGGTTGGTTTCAACAATCACCGAATGCAGTGTCGCTATCGAATTCGCCTCTATCTGGATCCTCGGCGGCGGGTAACCTCCAAGTTTCAGTCGCTGTTCCACCCATTGGCGAATCGCAACCTTCCGGGAAGGCAGCAGCCAGTTATAACGGTCCAACTGCTCCGAGGTCGGGTGTATACCGGCCAGTGGATGATCCTTGTTCGCCACCAGCACCACCGGGTCATCAAGCAGGGGGCGGGAGATGAATTCGCTGCTAGTTTCGGGTAAAAAACCCAAAATAATGTCGAGCTGCTTCTCACGCATGGTGCTTTGCAACAGGTCATTCATGCCGACTTTCACATCCAGGTGCACACTCGGCGCCTCTTCAAGCAGACGTTTAGCAAGCTGAGGCAGCATGAATTCTGCCGCCGTTGCCGCCGCACCGAGGCGAATATACCCCGCAGTTCCTTCGGCAAGGGCGCTCATGTCACGCTGAGTAACTTCCATATCCTGCACAATTTTTTGAGCCCGCTCACAAAGTAGCAATCCCGCTTCGGTCAAACGTATCCCTCTGCCGACCTTTAAAGTCAGCCGCGTGGCATAGGTTTTTTCCAGTCTTTGAATGCATTTTGTTAGAGCAGGTTGAGTGATACCAAGGGTTATAGCAGCGCGTCCCAGATGCCCTGTATCCTGAATAGCCAGTAAATAGTGTAGGTATTTCAGTTCCATTCCATTCCTCATAGGAATCAATAAATAAAATTATGGCGTTATTATTTATCTTTTAACAGTGCCAATATGAGTAAAAATAGCACTGGAGTAGAGTATGACCTATAAGTTTTTAATGACCGCACCGGCTCTCGGTGCCGCAGGCCGCAAGGTCTTAGCGGACGCGGGCTGCGAAGTGGATTACTTGCAGGATGCGAACGACGACAAAGAAGTTGAACAGCTGATGTCCACGCGTGCCTATGATGCGGTCATCTCCCGTACAGTGTCGCTGTCGGCTAAGGCCATTGAGGCCTGTCCTTCACTTAAAATCATTTGTAAGCACGGTGTCGGCGTGACCAATATTGACGTTGCGGCTGCCACTGCGCACGGTATACCTGTGTTAACCACTCCGGCAACCAATGCACAGTCCGTTGCAGAGCTGGCTATCGGCCTGATGCTGAGCGCCGCGCGCCAACTGCCTTTCTTCCAGCAGGAGATCGCCGCAGGTCGCTGGACTCGAAGCAGCCAGGGTATTGAGCTATATGGAAAAACGCTGGGACTGATAGGTTATGGTGAAATTGGCCGTCGCGTCGCTCACATTGCCAAGGCTATCGGCATGCGCACGGCATTTTTTGACCCGGCCATCCCGCAGGGAAGCGACAATACCGACGCGGTCCAGTACTCCTCTTTGCAAGAGCTGCTGCAAGTGAGCAACGTCATCAGCCTGCACTGCCCGGTAAACAAAGCCACCCGCCTGATGCTCAACGCCGACACTCTGGGCCAACTGCCAGACCGCGCCATCGTTATCAATACTTCGCGCGGAGAGTTGATTGACGAATCGGCCCTTGCGCAGGCTCTGACCGACGGCAAACTGGCCGCAGCCGGCCTTGATACTGTAGCCATAGAGCCTCTGCCTCTGGACCACCCTTTCCGCCAGTTCAGCAACATTGTTATGACTCCACACATTGGTGGAACCACTCCCGAAGCGCTGGATGCCGTGGCCCGTTCTGCCGCACAGCAGTGTCTCGACTTTTTACAACAGCAGCGGATCAACATCCGTGCCTGTGTAAATCCTGAAGCTATGAATAAGGAGAGTAAATAATGACTTCTCGCAGCGAGTGGCCCGCTGGCTACTTTATCGGCTCACGGGACAACGTGCCTGACTCCGCCACCATAGAGGCTTTCAGCCGCTTGCCTGTGCCCAACATTGGTGACGCAATGGGCCGCAGCGTAGGCGCTATCGGCCTGCAGGCCTACCACGCGGATAACAACGTGGTGCTATGTGGACCCGCCATTACGGTAAAAGTCAGACCTGGTGATAATCTGATGATCCATAAAGCCATTGAGATGGCACAGCCGGGCGACGTCATTGTGGTTGATGGTTCAGGCGATCTCACCCAGGCCTTAATTGGCGGACTGATGCGCACCTCTGCGTTGACCAAAAAGATCGTCGGCTTCGTGATCGATGGCGCAATCCGCGATCTGAACGAATGGGCTGAAGGCGGTATCGCCGTTTATGCGCGCGGTAATACGCTGCGTGGGCCAAGTAAAGACGGTCCAGGCCAGGTCAATATCCCCATCTCCTGCGCCGGTATGCTCGTCAATCCTGGCGATTTAATCGTTGCCGACGTTGACGGTGTGATTGCCATTCCTTACGACGAGTTGAAAGACCTGTTACCGAAGGTGCAAAAACACGCACAGCGTGAAGAGGAGATCCGCGCAAACAACTCCTCAGGCACTACCGACCCCGAACGTTTCAATAGCTTACTGCGCGCCAAAGGCTGCCCGGTCTGAGTCATATATAAAACCTTTTGGGGTGGCGACACCCCTTTCTACGCCCCTATTACTCTCTGTAGCACTGTAGGAGTGCGGCTTGGGCAACGGATGCTCTTTCTACACGCGAACTCCGTATCTATCTATCGATTAAAAATCGCGATGCCAGCACGGCGGTTAAGGTCCTTAATGAAGCGATGTCGGAAAACGGCACCGCCATTGACAAGATTAAGGCTAAAACAGACAGAGATTGATGACTGGATGTAAACGAGTTCGGATATAGCGTACACGCCCAGTCTAAATAACACCGTAGCCGATAGACAGTTCTACCGGCTACGGTTGAGATTGCTACCTTAGAAAATCGCCCGATACAGCGCTTTAATCTCTTCCAGATTCGTATCGCGCGGGTTACCGCCAGTGCACACGTCCGCCAGCGCGGCGGCGGCGAGGGCATCGATATCTTCCTCTTTCATACCCACATCACGCAGACGCGCCGGGATATTAACGTCGCGGTTAAGTTGCGCCACGGCCTCAACGGCCGCCTGACGCGCTTCGGCAATCGGTAAGGTCGCCGCCGGCTTGTTCCCCAGGGCCACTGCAATATCGCGATACTTCTCACCGGTAAATTCAGCGTTGTAAGCCATGAGATGCGGCAACAGCACCGCGTTGGCGACACCATGCGGCGTACCGTAGAAAGCGCCCAACGGGTGCGCCATGCCATGAACCAGCCCCAGACCAACGTTAGAGAAGCCCATTCCGGCAATATATTGCCCCAGCGCCATGCCTTCCGCGCCCTGCGCATCGCCCTGTACCGAGGCACGGAGTGAACGACCAATCACTTCGATGGCTTTAAGGTGCATCATGTCGGTTAATTCCCATGCACCTTTGGTGATGTAACCTTCGATCGCGTGAGTCAGCGCATCGACGCCAGTCGCCGCCTTCAGGCTGGCAGGCATGCTGGCCATCATTTCGGCATCGATAATCGCCACAACCGGGATATCGTGCGGGTCATAGCAAACAAACTTGCGTCGGTTCTGGACATCGGTAATCACGTAGTTGATGGTCACTTCAGCAGCGGTGCCGGCTGTAGTCGGGATAGCAATCATCGGTACGGCGGCATTTTTGGTATCAGCCCCGCCTTCCAGACTACGAACATCGGCGAACTCAGGATTATTAATGATAATCCCTATCGCCTTGCAGGTATCCTGCGGTGAACCACCGCCGATGGCGATCAGGTAATCTGCACCCGATTGTTTAAACGCTTCAACGCCCTGCTGAACAACCTCAATAGTCGGGTTGGGAATCACGCTATCAAAGATGCTGTAGGCCAATCCGGCACTGTCGAGGATATCGAATACTTTTGTCGCAACCTTAAAGCGAATCAGATCTTTATCCGTGACCACCAGCGCTTTTTTGAAGCCGCGCTTTTTGACTTCATCGACAATGCAGCTAATCGATCCCGCACCAAAATAAGAGGTTTCGTTTAAAATCATTCTGTAAGCCATTTCTTACTCCCTTCAAGCTGAGTGTTTGATAACAATAATATTTCGTCATACAGTAACGTGATTAACGCTGCCGCTTTATTATTCAATATCAAGTAACATCTCAATTGCCCTGTCCTCTTGCTCTACCCATTAACTTACCGGCAATATCATGTAAATTTTGTCCAGTATATTGGAATGCAAAGGCTACCATGACTAATAGCGCTCACACTCCACAGTTGTCAGCATAAATAACCAGAAGACTGCCTATCTCACGCTGAATATTATTGAACTGGATCACGTAATTTTTTCGTAAAAGTGATTTGTCATCACAGATATTCTCGATCGTGACAACTTTGCATGAAATTATTGATAAACAGATTGGGAGACGAACGCGTCTGGAGAAGCAGTGGAACTAAAAAAAGCCTTTAGATAATAATCACTGTCTGAAAAATAATGCCGGACCTTTTCTGACATAACACATGCAGCATACACAGATTGAGTTCGATTACAAAACCGGCAAATTGCAACATAAACAAAACAACATCAACACATAATTAACAATTAGTCAATTACCGTCAATAACCTTCTCACATTAAATTTCTTCATTAGAATCACCTCCCCTCAAACTGAATATTAACTGGCTCTTTAAAGAGTAACGCGCTCTATTTAAGATAGTTGATGATAGCACCATTAAGAATATTCCCGTCACTTCGCGAGGTTTTAATTATTAAAAAACATTAAAAGAATAAAAATCCCTCTAAAAAAAGCCATCTTTATTGCAAACATATCTACCTCTTGTTAGTATAACTTCCTATGTCAATATGTTTATTATAAAAATACCACTTATGATGTTTCTTAATCTTTATTCTAATCACCTGGCCATACGTCTCCAAAGGCAATAGTAAATGTCTTACTTTATATATTGACATTTCACATTTATCGGCTAATTCACGAGTAAGTAGCCCCTCAGGCTCATGTTCTTTTAATACGATAAGAATATACTCCTGCTCTGGTACATTCACTCCAGAGAATTTATTGATACCCATGGCGGTCATCAATGGCCTTAAGCCTTCAGCAGCAGCACCAGAACCATGATGTAAATCAGGGGTACAGGATGAAGTTACAATCTTCATGCGTCAGCTCCTTCTGTCATTCAACGAACGACAGTATGGATTGACCACACAAAGACGGCAACATTAGCTTTAAATTTCAATCTAAATAGTACATTTATCTGAAATTCACTTTTTTTTATGATAAAAACACTGATGTAAAGAGTGAATTTTTAATTCCGAGTGGAGATAAAAATGCGGTTCGATATAGAGGGATTTATTACTTTTGATACTGAGGAGGCCTCTCTGGTCAACTTGTTGACTGGCGATTGTATTGAACTATCGGCCACATCGACTCGCCTTCTTAGTAGCCTGTTACAATACCGGGGGGATATTATCTCTCGTGTTGATATTCTTCAGACGGTTTTTGAAAAATATGGTGCGAGGCCTTCTAATAGCAATCTCAATCAATACATATCAACGCTGCGCCGTAGCCTTTCCGACCTTGGTATTGAGAAGGATATGATTATTACCGTGCCACGAATCGGTTTTAAAATTTCTAATGAAATTATTATTACCACCGATAGTGATTACCACACATCTTTCACTCTCCCGGTCCTTTCACCTGAACCACCTAAGCGCAGTGTCATCTGGCAACATCGTAAAGCTCTTGCTTTAACTCTACTTTTCTCTGTGGGCATTCTGGCGTTTATTTTTTATTTTTTCAATAAAAAACAATCACCTAAATCATTCATCACGCAAGATAAATGCACCATTTACACTCCAGATGTCATCTCTGGTTCTGAAATACCAGATAATATCAACAATAACAAACTGTTACCTTCCGGACTTGATTGCTCGACACCAAAAAAAGTCTACTTCTTCAAGCGACAAACTAATGAGGCGCGTGGGCTGGGGATTTACATGGATATATTCATACTCGACTGCAGTATTAAAAGTCAGCAGTGCCACAGTCACTACTATAAGGAAATTAAAAATGCGTAAATATTTCTTAGCATTTGGTATCTGTATACTAATAGTGATTATATTTTTAATTTTTTACTTTCGGATCAATAGCTCTACGTCACTTTCTTGTAAATCACAATTTGACTTCACTCAGCAGATAAATTCTAATACTCTGCGCTCACAAGGCTTGCTATCTTCAGAGTTTTCAAAAGACCACCTCATAATCAACCTGGAAGGATTGCTATCCAGCAATACAAATAAATACATTATCTCACGCAGCATCGCTTTCACATTACAAAAAAATTCGGATAACAGTCATCTTTTTCATGTCACCAGCTTCAAGATAACTCGCCATAACATCGATAACACGCCTGAAGATATCGCTCAACAAATCCTCTTTAGCGATCAAAGTAATGATAGAATCATCTATATAAACCGCGTCAATGATGATACTATTTTATTCGGCAATCAAACGTTTCCGCAATATGGCTGCGAGCGAAAAAAAATAACTCGTTAAGATTTATTTCATTAACTTTATATTATAACGATATCATGACGATACATTTACTTCCTACATTAGCCAGCATCGCAAATACCATTGATATGATAAACCCCAAGCTGAATCTGCATCATGTCAGAACAGCGTTTATCGCATCACATCTGGCTAATTTAGTTCATTTCTCACCGGCTCAGCGGCGTAAAACCATTCTTGCGGCCCTCATCCATGATGTCGGTGGGTTAAATGAAAAATCACGTCTTGAACCGCTTAATTACATTGATGATGAGCATAACAACCATGCGCTCATTGGCAGCGAATTACTCAGCAGAATTCCGCTTTTTCGCCCATTGAACAGGATTGTTCGCTACCATCATACCCACTGGCGCAATGGCCTGGGGCATTACATCGAAGGGGAACTGGTCCCCGAAGAAAGCCATCTGCTGTTCTTTGCCGATCGGCTGGATGTCCTTTATTGCCAGCATCGCACCAGTCATGTGGCCTTCTTAGGCAAGAAACTCCTCGAAATTGTTACTGCCGGAGCGAATATACTCTATAAGGAAGAGTATATTCAGGCCTTCAGAATGCTCTCATCAAACGAACACTTCTGGTCGGTGATGGCCTCCTCTGACTATCGGGATTACATTAAAGAAATCCCAAAGATTCATAACGACACTATCTCTTTACATAACCTACGCGATATTTCTGAGCTGCTCTCTTTTGTCATCGATCAATTCAGCCAGCAGTCACCGTGGTATTCCTCAGCCGTCGGACGCATTGCCGGATTTCTGGCTACGAAAATGGAAATGAGCGCAACGCAAACGCTAAAAGTAGAGATTGGTGGGTTATTGCATAATATTTCGTGTCTGGATCATAGCCCGCCGCATAAGGGTTCGGCTTCGCCAGATAAAGCGCTGCACTCACTCTATCCAATTGAAGGAATTGATGATATTGCCGAGTGGGGTATTATGCAAAATAGCCCCAACCCGTATAAATTAAGCTATAAAACGCAGGTACCGGAAGCAGTACTTATCGCAGTCAGTCGCCAGGTAGTTTATGCGTTAACTGGCCCACGAGCGGAAGAGAAATCACTGGCTCAGTTAATTAAGCATAACCATGGGGATGAAATGCATCTGTTTATTATGTCTCTGGTCGCACAATATTCTTCGCAGGTTATTCATATTTATCGCGCTACTGCCGCAGAAATAAAAGTGTTAGTGGCGCGTATAGAGCAACTCGCGCCCCCCACTTAGGACCGGGCCTGCCGATTGTCCGGACTGGTCATATTCAGGCACAAAGTCCACCGTCCAGTACCAGGGTCTGCCCGGTGATATATTGACTCCCCTCGCCGATTAAGAACGCCACCGCCTGAAGCACATCATCCGTTTCACCCAATCTACGCAGCGGTATCGACTGGCGCATCTCTTTCAATTTCTGTGCCGGGATCTCTTCAAGCATTTCAGTACGAATCAAGCCCGGAGCCAGGCAGTTGACCCTGATGCCAAAGCGCCCGACCTCCAGCGCGAGTGACCGTGCAATGCCGCCCATCGCCGCTTTGCTCGCGGCATAAGCCGTTTGACCCACGTTGCCCTTTAACGCGCTGACCGATGACATCATCACGATGGAACCGCGTCGCTGTACCATCATCGCGGGTAATAACACCCGGTTCCAGTGAGTCATCGAGATAACGTTAGTCTCCAGCACCTCGCGCCAGATGGCCGCATTCTGATGAATATGCAGACCATCTCGGGCAATTCCGGCATTGTGAATAATCGCCTCCGGCGCCCCCCACTCGGCCAGCAGCGACTGCGCAAGCTGTTCAACTCGCGCTTCGTCGTTGCCATCACAGATGAAACCTTGCACCCGGCAGGATGAATCACCAACCGGTACCTGAGCCAGGATGTCGTTGATCGCCGCTTCGCTGCGCCCGGTAAACACCACGCTCCAGTTTTGCGCCAACCCCGTCACCAGCGCTCGCCCGATGCCGCGGCTGCCGCCGGTAACCAGTATCCATTTCTGCGCCATATTAGTTGCCTGACTCTTTGCTGATGTGCTGGCATAGCTCGCCGAGGGTGATCCCCGGGTTGTGAATAAACCAGTCCGCCTCCAGCGTGATGTTGAATTCACGCTTTGCCAGTACCATCAGTTCGACGTAGTCAAGGCTATCTAATTTCAGCCGTACAAGGGGCGTATTCTCATCAACCTCATCGGGCTCCAGGTCTTTGGCATCACAGATCATTTCACAGACTTTTTGCAGAACTTCATCATACGAAATCATAATATTATCCTTAATTATCAATTACTAATTGGGACAACCTTTAGCGTAATTACATTGGTCATAATCAGGTCATTCAACTGCGCTGCCGCCGAAATACGCACCAGCGCACCTTGTTCAACCTGGCCTACCACCAGCGAGGGCAGCAGCCAGAGCGACAGAGATTCGGGCCAGATCGGTACTCCTTTGCCCATCAGTCGGGCATCAAAAATGACCTCCTGATGAGTTTGCAGCACCGGATAGCGGGTAAAAATTTGCTGCAACGAGGTTTCTCCCTGGCCGAGCAGGGCCGCAATGTTCTCCTGCTCCAGCAGCGCTTTATCGCTAATCAGCTGGCGGAAGAGCAGTGCATCAAGAAATTGCCACTGCGCCAGGTCGGGCCAGGCGCTGTTGAAGTGAGATTGCAGTGCGAGCAGCGTCTTAGAAGCAAGTTCGCTGAGCTGTTTCCCCACCAGCGATTCCGGCTCAGTCGCCAGGCTCATCTGGCACGACAAGCAGACTTCATCATTCTGCGGATCCGTAACCGATGCGACGGATAACACGCGGTTTTTCGGCGTTCCCGTCGTCAACAGCCAGTCGGTATCGCACCACAGCGGCCTGCGCAGGCGTACCTGACATTTCAGATAACCTTCAGCGCTGGATGACGGATATGCCAGCCGCGACTGAACATCACGTTTCACATCCAGCAGCGCGCGCATCCCGTGGACGCTCAACTGGCTCCCCCCCATCGCGCGCGCCGCCGCGAGGTCGAAGTGAATGGGGTTGTCATCACCGGAAAATGCTGCCCACTGATGAGCATCGGCAAGGGTGTAGCGCAGTCGCGTCACGCGTGTTTCTCCAGCACCAGCGCGGCGTTCGCGCCGCCAAAGCCAAAGCTCAGATTCAACGCCCGGCGAATCTCGCCCTGACGATGCCCTTCGGCAATATAGTCGAGATCGCACAGTGGATCGGGCTGGGTTAAATGTGCCGTCGCGGGCATGATCCCAGCCGCCATCGCCTGCAGGCAGACAATGGTCTCGAAGCTTCCCGCCGCGGCGATCAGATGCCCGGAGTAGGATTTGGTGCTGGAAACCGGGATTCGATACGCCTCGTCACCCAGCGCCTTTTTCAGCGACTGCGTTTCGTTAATATCATTAAGCGGCGTGGAGGTGCCGTGGGCGTTGATATAGTCGAGATCGGCGGGCTGGAGATCCGCGCTGCGCAGCGCCCAGCGGATGGTCTGCTCGCGGGCCACGCAATCCTCTGCCGGAGAGGTAAAATCCACTGCGTCGGAGAAATTGGCATAGCCGGTGACTTCCGCGAGGATCGTCGCCCCGCGTGCGATGGCGCTCTCACGCTCTTCCAGGCACAGCACCGCGCCCCCTTCTGAAAGCACAAACCCGCTGCGCTGCTGGCTAAACGGGCAGCTGGCCCGCTCCGGCGATTCCGTTTCCCGGCTCAGCGCGCCGAGCACATCGATATTCCAGATAGCGCAGACGCTGTTCAACGACTCCCCGGCCCCGGCGAGCATCATGCTGGCACGGCCAAAACGAATCGCATCATAGGCCTCGCCAATGGCGATAGTGCCGGTGGCGCAGGCGGCGACCGGGGTATTTTGATAGCCGCGCAGATTCCACAGCTGACTACAAGCGGCGGTGGTCACATTCGGCATAGAGAAAAAGCAGCTAAAGGGTGAAGAGACCCCTTTTTTCTCAAACTCTGGTACCGCCAGATAGCTTTCATCCAGCCCTGCCCAGCCGGAACCGATGATCGCGCCGCACATCAGCGGATCGTAGAACGCGGCAGGCGATTCACCGGCAAAGGCCATCGCCATGGCTTCACGCGCGGCGGCCAACGCCAGGCGTGCGTGGCGCGGTAGACGCCGACGGATTGCGGCAGGAACGCCCTTGAGGCTGGGTTCGTTCTCCACCTGACCAATAAAATGGGTATGGATACCGTTAGCCGAGAGATCGACATAGCGGTAGCCATGTCGATAATCCATGATCGCCTGCCAGCTTTCGGCGGCGCTGTCGCCAAGGGGAGTCACCGCGCCATAGCCGGTAATCACCACGCGATAAGGGGGTTTACTGTGACTCATTTTGGGATGTCCTCTGTTGCGGGTTACTGCCCCCCTGCGCCAGCCAGAGCTGCAAAGTGGCATAAAGGTAGTCGTACTGGTTTTGTGCGAGACTGTTCTGCACATCAAGCAGCGCATCCTGGGCGTTCAGCAGGGTCTGATAGTCCACCGCGCCTGCACGATAGCGGCTCTCGGTGAGCGTCAGGCGCTGCTGGCCCAGCTGCAACGATTGCAGCAGGCGCTCTCGCTGCTCGTCGGCGTTTAGCCGTTTCTCCATGGCGTTGTCCACTTCCGACAGCGCGGTATAGGCCGTGCGGCGGAAGTTCACCGCCTCCTGCTGCACCTTTACGCTGGCCTGTTCCACGGTGAGCTGTACCGTATTCCATTGGATAAAAGGCGCGCTCACGCTGCCGCCGACGGTCCGTAGCGGATCGTTAAACCATTGGTGAAAAATCTGGCTTCCGGCGCTAAGCGTCCCCTGCAACGAAAGCGTGGGATAGAAGCTCAGCCGAGCGGCATCTGAGCCCGCCAGCGCCGCACGCAGGCGCGATTCCGCCGCCTGAAGATCCGGACGGCTGGCGAGCGCGGCCAACGGCGTGGCATTGGCAATAACGACGTGCTGGCGAACATCCAGCGCATGGGCCTCATCGGTATGCTGCGACGGTGGGCGGTTGAGCAGCAGCGCCAGCGCGTTGCGCGAAATCGCCCGCTGCTGCTTCAGGGCGAGCAGTTGATTCTGGCGGCTGATAACCGTCTGCCGGGCCTGTAGAACATCAAGTAGTCCGACTTTCCCCGCCCGCTGCCAGGACTCAACCTGCGCTAGCGTCTGCCTGGCAATATCGAGACTCGCCTCTTGATAAGCCATTTGCTGATTTAGCAGAGCGATGTTCCAGTACAGCTGCGTGGTGGTATCAATCGTCGACAGAATCGTCGCGTGATAATCCTGCTCGCTGGCAACTGCTTCCCACTCACTTTGTTCGCGGACCCGCGCCAGCTTGCCCCAGAGATCCAGTTCATAGCTCAGCGACAACGAGGTACTGTAGCTCTCCTGCGAACGCCCGCTATTTAACGGCTTCGAATTGCTGCCGGAGCCGTTGAGCGTCGCGTCTGGACTGATATTGGTCTGGGTTAGCCCGGCAGAAATGCGCGCCTGCTTGAGAGTTAAAGCGGCAGCAGCCAGATCGTTATTGCTTTCCAGCACCTGACCAATCACTCGCGACAAACGCTCATCGCCGAAGCGATCCCACCATCGGCCATCTTCCACCTGCGAAGGGGCGATATTCTGCCCTTCTGTTCGCTGCCAGTTTTCCGGCACCGACAACAGCGGTCGCTGATAGTCGCTGCGGGTCAGGTTCCCACAGCCCGTGAGCAGCAGGATCAACGGTAAAAAAGTACCTAATTTCATTCGCGGGCCAGCGCCTCCGTCGGGTTGAGTCGCGCCGCTCGCCGCGCCGGAAAATAGCCGAACGTCAGGCCGATCAGGGCGGAAAAGCCGCAGGCCATTGCCACCGGGAGCCAGGTAAAGACCATCGAGAACTCCTGCGTCAGCAGAGCAAACAGGTTCCCGGCGGCCCAGGAGCCAATGACCCCCGTCAGCCCGCCGAGCGCGCAGATCATCACCGCCTCAATCAAAAACTGATGCATGATGTCGGAGGGACGCGCGCCGACCGAGAGTCGGATACCGATCTCATGGGTTCGCTCGGTAACGGAAACCAGCATGATATTCATCACCCCAACGCCGCCGACCAGTAGTGAAATGGCGGCAATCGCGGTGATCAGCAGCGACATAGAATCGGAGGTTTTTTGCAGTGCGTTGGCGAGCTGTTCGTCGGTCTGGACAAAGAAATCTTTTTTGCCGTGCTCGCGAATAAGGTGCCTTTCCGCACGCTCCGCGGCCTCTCTCGGCGACAGCGTCTCCTGAAAGCGCAGCGTTAGCGCCTCCAGCGGCTTATCACCGGAAATCCGCTGTAATAGCGAGGTATAGGGGATCCACGCCGACATAAACCCACTGACCACTTTCGGCCCCGGCTTGCTGGCAACGCCAATCACCCGCCAGGGCCCACCGGCAATTTGCACGATTTTATCCAGCGGATCTTCATTACCGGGAAACAGCGTCTCTTTGCTGGTCTCATCCAGCACCAGTACTGGCTCCCGATCGTTGACGTCGCTCAGGGTAAAGCCGTTGCCCTGAATAAAGCGAATTCCCTGCAACGAGAAATAGTCGGCGGAAACCCCGGAGAGGATCATCGAGGAATCCAGGCCCTGGCGCACTGCGGTGGTCATGCTGGAGACAATCGGCGACACCCCCAGCACCCAGGGCTGCTTGCTGAGGCTGGTGATATCCTCCAGCGACAGCGCCCGTTCCATATCCGGGCGCTTGCTGCCCCAGCCGGTACCGGGGCGAATTTCGAGCGTGGTATTACCCAGTTTGCCAATCTCGTTCATGATGGTCTGCCGGGCGCCTTCACCTACCGCCATCGAAGAAACCACCGATGAGATGCCGATGATAATCCCCAGCATCGACAAAAAGGCGCGCATCCGATGGCCCAGCAACGCACGCCATGCCATTCGTACCGACTCGCCTACGCTTCGCGACAGCGAAGCCCGACCGTTATCCTGCACCGTCGGCAGCCGCTGAATATCACGCTTGTCCTGAGCGCAATTCGTGCGATCGGCAACAATTTGCCCATCGCTGATCTCGACGATCCGCTGCGCCTGCCGCGCCACCTCGCGGTCGTGGGTCACGATAATCACCGTGTGACCATCGGCGTTAAGCTGGTGCAGAACATCCATCAGCGCCCTGCCGCTGGCGCTATCCAGCGCTCCGGTGGGTTCATCAGCAAGAATAATCTGCGCGCCGTTGATCAGCGCCCGGCACACGCTGACCCGCTGCTGCTGCCCGCCGGAGAGCTGCGCGGGTTTATGCCCTAAGCGCGTATCAATGCCCAGTTTTCCCGCCAGCAGCGCGATTCGCGCCTGACGTTCAGTTGCGGGCATCGCGGTGTATAAGGCGGGGATAGCGATATTCTCTTCTGCCGTTAAATAAGGCATCAGGTGATAGCGCTGAAAAATAAACCCTAACCAGCGGCTACGCAGTTCGGCAAGCGCTGCGCTATCAGCCAGATGAGTGGCAATGCCGTTGATATACACCTCGCCGTTGCTGGGCTTATCCAGGCAGCCAATAATGTTCATCAACGTGGATTTACCCGAGCCGGAAGCCCCCATGATCGCCACCATTTCACCAGGCATAATGGTCAGGGACACCGATTTCAGCACCGGAATATTCTGCGTTCCGGCGATAAAAGAGCGGGTGACGTTGTTCAGCTGGATTAACGGCTTCGCCATCAGATTGACCCCGCGTCCTGCGGGATCACCACCCGCTCACCGGGCTGCAATCCTTCAAGAACCTGCGCGTACTGGCGGTCGTTAATGCCGATGCGAACGGTGCGCTCCTCGCTGCCCTTCGCCTTCTGCACCACCACCCGATAGCGCGCATCGCCCAGCGAACGTCCCAGCGCCGCGACCGGCACCCGCAGCGCTTCTTTGGCCTGCGCGATGCGGATAAACACCTGTGCAGTCATCGAGGTTTTCAGCAGTCGCTGGCGGTTATCCACCTCGAAGGTACCGTTGTAGTAAATGGCTGTGCTTTGCTGATTGCTGGCGGAAGCCCCGGAGTTTTGCTCTTCCAGCGCCTCCTGCGGCGCGGGCTGGACATAGCCAAGCTCTCCCTCATAACGCGTCTGCGGGTCAGCAATCACGTAAAACCACAGCGGCTGTCCGGGATGGATCTTCTGGATATCAGCTTCGGAAATGCGCGTTTGCACCTGCATTTTATCGAGGTCGGCGAGCACCAGAATTGTCGGCGCAATTTGCGAGGAGACAATGGTTTGCCCTTCACGGGTGACAATACCCAGCACTTCGCCGTCCATAGGGGCGAGAATGCGCGTATAGCCGAGGTTGGCGTTGGCGGTCTGCACGCTCATTTCCGCTTGCACAATCTGCGCCTCATTGACCGCAATCTGCTGAACCTGCGCGGCATATTGCGCCTGCGCCTGTTCAAGGTCACCGTTTACGCCAGAGCCATCGCGATTCATGGCCTGCTCGCGGGTCAGCGCTTTACGGTACTGCACCAGCGTCGCTTCAGAGGCTAACTTTTGCGCTCTGGCGCTGGCCAGCTGCGCGGTGGCGTTGCGTAAGTCTGAAAGCTGTAAAGTCGGATCGATTTCGGCCAGCAGTTGCCCTTTTTGCACCCGATCTCCTTGACGAACAAACAGCTTGCGCAACTGCCCGCTGACCTGAGCGCCGACGCTCACCTGGACGGCTGGTTTGATGATGCCGCTCGCCAGTACCACTTTTTCAATATCTCCACGATCGAGGGCGACGGTATAGAGCGATTCGGCCTGCGCCGGCAGCGCGCGCTGATAAAAAACGGCGGCGATGATGGCGACGATCGCGATCAGCACAAACAGCCACGTTTTGCGCTGACGTAATAATCCTCGCATCATTGGCCTGGCGCTCCCTGTCCGATATCGCGCAGCTCACCTTCGTTCAGGCGATATACTTGCGCAAAGTGGTTCACAATCAGCTCACTGTGGGTCACGACAATCAGCGTCTTACCCTGTTCACGACAGTGCTGGCACAGCGCGGCAATCACCGTTTCTGCGGTTTCATCATCAAGATTGGCGGTTGGTTCGTCGAACAGTAAAATCGGTCGGGTGCTGTAGAGCGCCCTCGCCAACATCAGCCGCTGACGCTGGCCTAAAGAGAGCGCGGAGTGGCTCTCGCGAATCAGCGCTTCCATTCCCCCGGGCAGCGCCTGTACCACCGGCCTCAGCGCCATTTTACCGATCAGCTCTTCCACTCGCCCACGGTCGCTGCCGCTGTACCACGGGTCAAACAGGGTGATGTTTTGCAGTACCGAGGCGTTAAACAGGATGTCTTCCTGACTCTGCAACCACACCTGCGAGGTCAGTTGTGGAGCGCTTGCCTCAGCATTGTTCAGCAAAATCCGCCCCTTCTGTGCTGGAAAAAGCCCGGTCATCAGCCGCAGCAAAGTGCTCTTTCCAGCACCGGAATCGCCAACAATAGCTATCTGATCGCCAGGCTCCAGTATGAGGTCAACCGCGTTTAATACCGGCCTTTGCGGGCTGTAATGAAAGCTCACCTGGTCAAATGCCAGCCGTGGAACCGCAGTCCCGTTGAGCGGAGAAACCAGGGGGGAAGCAAGCTCATGCTTCGTAAACAATCCCTGCGCGCGGGTGTCAATTACATGCAATTGCGACTTACGGATAACGGCATAGAACATCCGCGTGACGTAAGAGGTAAAGATTTGCCGCAAAAAGCTGTAGGCAAAGAAGTCGCCCAGTGAGATCTGTTTTGCATGCACCAGCGGCAGCACTACCAGCATAAAGACCACCATTTCGAGGCTGCCGGTCAGTTGATACAACCCTTCTTTCACCTGCTGATACACTTTCTGCCGTTGCAGGCAGGTAAAAAGATCATGCGACAAGCGGGCAAATTGCGCCTTACGCTGGGTTTCCAGGCCAGCGGTTTTAATGGTTAATACCCCCTGAAGGGTCTCCATAAAAAAGTCATTTAGCACCGCGCTTTTGAGCTGGAGCTGCTGCGTATACCAGCGGTCGCGGAATATCGCCCAGACGCTAATCAGCCCCATCGCCACAATACCCACGGCGGAAATCAGCGCCAGCACCGGGGAGATCCAGAACATGATGCCGATAGCGATAACGCAAATAATCCAGTCTGAGCGCAGGCCATTATCCAGCTCTATTTTTTGCAGCATCCCGCTCTGCCAGGCAATAAAGCGGCTGAAAACATCACCTGGCGCACGCTTTTCAAAAAAGCGCAGCGGGTTATTCAGCAATCGCGAAAAACCAATATCGCTATTAAGCAACACAAAGCGGCGGATAAAACGCTCGCTAATCACCCTGACGCCCAGCGCTAACAGCGTAGAGACGAAAAAGGCAAAGATGAACCACAGATAAGGAAATTCCGTATTCTGAGCGTCAGAGAAAGCCTGATTAATCGCCCGGCTGACCATCGTCGGCATTAAAAAGAGCGTTAACGCAACCAGGAAGGTTAAAAGCATCAGCTTGTAAATACCCGGTACCGCCGCCGTCTCCTTCAGGCTCATGGCCCGCGGCGTCTCCTGGTGCGCTTCGGCGATAACAGGATTGGGAATCACGCCCGCAGAGGGGGACTCTTCGAGGATCAGCGCATAGCCGCTAATCTCTTTTTTTAACGCCGAGAATGGCAGCCACTGTTGACCAATTGCCGGATTCATCACGCAGACGTAATCCCCCTTGCACCAGGCCAGCAGGACATAGTGGCTGGCACCGTAGTGCAAAATGGAGGGGAATGGCAGCCCATGTAGCTCATCGTGATCGAAGAGCACCGGGGCGGTGGCAATGCCAACCTGTTGTAGAATGACGGATAAATCGCTCAACGATGTCCCATGATCGGACGCCGGGAAAATTTCCCGCAATGCCGGGAGAGAACACTGAATATTCTGGGTTTGCGCCAGCATCGCAATACAGGAGAGGCCGCACTCATTGGTCTCTTCCTGAAAAACCATATCAGGGATAATATTTTTCATATTGATGCATCAGTGATTAATAAAATAGAGCGAATGGTTGTGCCACAAAAGCCAATCTTGCGGATAATCACGCAGGGTGTTTTCAATGATTATCGGCAGAGTTTCCGCTACCTCTTTTGCCAACAGCGGGGAATATATTTTTATTTTTATCCCTTGCTGATAATAGAGGTGATAAAAAACCACCTGCGCCGACACGATGCGCGAAAAACGCTGTACACCATTGTGTAATTTTGCCGGACGGCCAAAGAGACGACAGCTTATTTTCCCGGACTGCGCTTCGTGGGTCTGTACGGTGTAATCGGCAGGAATGTCGGGGAAAATAATCATATTTTCCCGCCCTTCTGAAACATTGGTCATTAACGCCATCAGTTCGCTGGCCAGCGACGTATTATCCTGGTGGATAGAGCAGTAAGAGAGCGCGACGCCCCCCATTGCGCGGCTGGCGACGGTGTAGCTTTCCGCACTGGATGAGACCACCACGCTGGCTTTTCCCGGCGTCACACCGGCCCCGACCATCGCGGCTAAAATATCGGAAACGCAGTGCAACGGAGCGAGGACTACCGGTGTCTTTTGCGCCACTAGCGGGGCGACCACAGAATCAAGCTCTCGCGTACACGCCTGCATTTGACGCAGCGTAGCCGGGTGCCGACCCCAGGTCGCGCCCATCTCCAGCAGCTGGCGGCGCATGGCGATCCACGCGGCATCAATTCGCCCATCGCCATTGGTCAGGCAGCGATAGTTCTGCGTCGCCACGGCGGTACGCCCGCGATATTGTCGGCCCAGCAGTCGCTGCTTGCACAGGGCGCGAACGGTTAGCAACAGCAGCGACATAGGGGTATAACGCATCACTGCACGCACCGCCTTTTGCCCGTAGCCGGTAAAAGGACGGTGTCGCCAGGCAAGCTGCGCGGACCATTTTCTTACGCTGAAGACGCCCCAGACGATCAGAAAGCGCGTCACGCTTACTCCTTGTCCTGAGTTAACAGCTGGCGCATATAGTCGGCAAATTCAGGAAATTGACGATCCTTCGCCACTACATATTTTTTATTAACAATAAACAACGGTGTCGCGTTAATCTCATAGAGTTCGGTGATTTTTGCCATATATTCCAGCCGTTCGGCAACGGCTTTGCTTTGGCGTACCTGATGATATTTCGCCACATCAATATTGTTCTTTTTCAGCCAGGGATTCAGCACTTCATCATCGGCTAAATTAATACCGCGAACCATTACCGCGCTAAATGCCGAGTCGCGCGTCTGACGCTCAAGGCCCATCACTTCAAGCGTCGCAAAAACCGGTGCATAAACCGCCAGACCATTTCTTTCAGCGGTAATATGGATAACTTCGAAGGTGCTATCTGCCGGTAAGGTGGCGGCCAATTTTTCGATATCTTCCTCATTCGACGCACAGTAGTGGCAGCCATAAGACAGCACTTCAATAATACTGTTCTCATGTTTTATTGGGCTACTGGCAACAATTGCATCGTCAATTTTTCGTAGCGCTGAAGGCTTACTGCTGTCCAGTGAGAATGTATTAAAGACAAATAGGTGATAACACAATACGGTAATCAGGGACGAAATTAACGCCACCAGAAACGTGTAGCCAACAGCGGTAATAGGTTTTATTTTCATTTCGATACCAGGCTCGCGAAAAAAGCGTAGAAATATACCCTAAATAATTCGAGTTGCGAGAAGGCGGCGACGCAGAGAGTCCCCAGGAGCTTACGCAAGTCAAGTGACTGGGGTGAGCGAGGAAAGCCAACGCGCATGCAACTTGAAGTATGACGGGTATATGGAGGGTTACCCCTCCATGTACTACTGCAGAAATTACTGGCGGATGCGGTTCGGCACTACGCACATACCATCAGCAGCATCTTTCATGCTAACAGTTGAGTTGCCGTGTTTA
This sequence comes from Klebsiella sp. 18074, assembly GCF_902705905.1. Lineage (NCBI taxonomy): Bacteria > Pseudomonadati > Pseudomonadota > Gammaproteobacteria > Enterobacterales > Enterobacteriaceae > Klebsiella > Klebsiella sp. 18074. Next base: position 70,033 of record NZ_CACSIS010000022.1, read on the forward strand.
TCCGTGCAAGTGGTAACTTCTTTACATGAAGAAACACCACCAACAACCATAGTCTCGTAAGAGCTGGTGCAAGTTTCCTTACAGGTCCCGCCAATAATACCCGATGCTTCAATCATGCTTAATTTTTGCATTTGTTAGTTCCTTAACTATTTATATTGAAATTTATTTCACTGCGCTTACTAACTTAGATACCTGCCAGTAATTCTGTCGATGTCATACGTTGTACGCTGCTATATGCAAGGCGTGGCCACGATGCATTTGAAGATATTAAAAAGTTCAACATTATTTTTGGCGTTTAGCTTTTTCATCAACCCTCGTTTACTGCGGCTTAAACGACGAACATCAATTTGTTGCTCAGAGGAAATTTGCGAAAGCGACTTTCCTTTGAATATTTCTTCCATTAACCACCAGTCATCGCTGGAGATGCTGTTATTAAAATCTCTTGCCAACCATTTCTGCCGTGTGTAGTTAATCAACGAACGGCTAAAAAATATCTTTTTTGCTACTAATGAATGCGTGTCTTCGATAAAACTGGAAAAATTGCTCAGCGATTCATTCTTTAACAACCAACTGGCTTCAGGGAGAAGCGAATGCAGTGCAAAAAAGAGAGCAAGATTATTGCCATCTAATAAAATAACCAGTTGCTGATTTTCCCGGCAATAATGTTCTTTAATGGTATACAGCGCATTAAAGCGTTCATCCGGTAAGCTGTCGACATCACAGAGGATCCAATGCAGCTCATCTCTCTTTTTCGGTGTACGCAGCGTGCTAATCAGCTGCGAAAAATGGTCGATCTTTGCGAAAGAGCAGTCCGGCTCGCGGGCGGTAAGATCGGCGACCGCGGAACGCACACCTTCAGAGAAAAAAATATTTTTATCATAAAGAAAGAAATGGCGGCTCATTTTTAATCATCCTTGATCAGTTCTACTGATAGTTTAGGGTGTAATTTGCCGTGGCTTGAAAGGCACCGGTTTGCAAGGTTTTGTTGCTCAAGGCATCCGGTTCCCCTTCCACAAAAGCTTTAAAATTTAACTGCATGGTGGCATCGGAAATGGCAACCGCAGTGGTCGGCGTATTCAGTGAAATAGCCGTACCGTTACTCTCTTCAAAGCCTATACCTATCCCGCTGGCGGAATTGGGCGATACTGGCGTAATCGCCAGGCGATCGCTCATATTGGCATTTTCCGTCCCGCTAAAGGTCACAGTGACGGAATTAAAGACATCGGTACTGCAATCCTGTAGCTCAATCACAAACGCTTTGGGCAGTGATTTCCCTTCGGCATACAGCGTGCGGGTTGAGATCTGACCAAAGTTTACGGAAACGTTTTTTGACGAAGGGACGATGCTGCAGCCCTGGGCAACGACAGTTCCCTTGAAGTTTAAATCGCCGCCGATCAGTTCCCCGATAGCGTGCGCCGGGGTAGCCGCCGGTAGCGAACAGATAAGTACCATTGATGCGATTAATTGACGCATGCTGCCCCCTTACTGAAACTCAGCGACCACGGTGGCCGATGCCTGAAAATCCCCTTCAAGAACGCTGGTTCCGGTATTCGCAATCGGTGCGGCGGTCAGATTCCAGGTTCCCTGGTTATTAGCAAAACCCGTGACGTCATAAAACTTATTTGCCGCCACTAAACTACCACCAGAGTCTTTAAGGATAATGCCGAGGTTTGAACGGTCAACGGCGCCAGTGGTGCCTAAATAATCGCTATTAAAACTGGCGGTATTGGCTTGCTGAACCCCCAGACGAATATTCAGACTGCCGGTAGCAAAGCTCCCCCCTTCACACTTCACCTGAATCGGCACGGACTGACTGTAGTTGCTACCATTGAGCGATGAACTTGAACTGGGGATAGTGCCAAAATCTACTGTAATCGGTGAACCTGAGTTAACAACGCATTTGTCCGGAACGGTAATCACCCCAGAGTTAATAGAAACAATCGACATTGGCGTGGTCCCCATCCCGGCGCTGTAATTACCCAGACGACCGTAAAGCTTGGCTATTTCAGTTCCCAGCAGATTAACACCGTTAATAATCGGCTTGGTGATCATAAACGTCACTCGCCCCTGAGCGCCGGACTCAAAGTTATTAAACTGGGTGGTCGGCGGCACGCATTTATTCTGAAAAGCCTCGTTCGACTCATTATTAAAAGGCACAGGAAGATACGCCATGCGTTGGCCACGGATGTAAATTTCAATTTTCACATCCATATAATCATTGAGTTTTAAATATCCCGCTGAACTACCCTGCTGAAGTAACGAGGCAATAGCAGAATAATAGATGGCCTGATTTTCCATGGCGATAGTGCAGCTGGCTACGCCAGAGTATTGGCCGCCTAATGTGAAAGTATAAGGAATGGTCGCCCCAATACTATTACTGGTAATATCCTGGTTGGCGACGTCAATATTATACATTTTAGGTCCGCCAACCGGCGTGATTTCCCCTTCAACTGCCGCTGCGGTTTCCCAGGACAGTAGGCCACCGCATAGCAAAATAGCAACGCGGATTTTACGCCAGATAACCTTAGCAGCCATTACAGATACTCCATTTTTAAACGCAGCAGGCCGCTAAAATTACCGGCGGTCACGTTTCGGCCGGTAGACTCCAGTACCGCAATAAACGTCAGGCTGCTGTCGCCGGTTTTCACAATAAACGGCGGCTGGGTTTGATTGATATCCAGCGCGCGCTCTTTGATATCCAGCAGACGAATGCCGGCTCCGGAGGTGCTGCCGGTCAGGCGTAACAGTTGACGATTATTCTCGTCCGACTCGCCGATAAACGTCATCTGTACCGCCTGCTCGCCCGTGGTATAGAGGTGCTTGCTATTTCCCGTAGTCCTTGATGCGATGCTGTCGCGCGCCTGTGAAGCACCTTTCAGGCAATCTCGCAGTTCAACGCGAACCAGCACCGGTTGGCTACGGTCGCCCGCCTGATGAAAACGGCGGGCGCTAATTTCGCCCAATTCGATGATTTGCAGACGGCTCTGCGGAGCAAGGACGCACGGTGAGGCGTAAACGGAACCCTGAAATATCACGTTACCGCCATCTTCTCCCTGATGATCCTGGTTATAGTGCTGTGGTTGTAGCGGAATATCAGCGTCGGCCAGCGCTGGCATGCTGAGACCGAATACAAACAGTGCGAATAGCGATAAACGCGTTTTCATCATCAGGTTCCTCTCAATTACCCTTGCTGCGACGGCGGCAGAGCCTTACAGGTATTTCCTGCACAGCGATATTTCAACTCCGGATGTCCGCCATAGTCGTTCACGTACATCATGGAAAAATCACTAATTCCGCCATCCGTTACGCTGAATTCCAGGTTGGATTTCGGCGCAATCATAACCCCTGGGAATTTCGTTATTTTTTCGCCTTTGCCGCGAGATAAGCTAATAATAGTGATGTAATAAGGCGTCGGGTTTTGCGCAGTCATCTTATTGCCGCTCTTTTGAAAGACAACCTGGTCCTGCCAAATCTCACTTTTGCTTTTTGGAATAATGGCTGTCGGGCGGAAAAATAATTTAATCCGCGACTGCATAGCTAATTGCAGGACATTCGCTTTATCTGGTTTAGGCGGAATTTCGCGCACGCTTAAATAAAACAAGCTTTCACGGTCCTGTGGCAGTTGATTGATGCCATCAGTCCTGGTAACACGCGCGACGCCTTTTTGCCCGCCGTTAATTCGCTGCAAAGGCGGCAGCACCACCAGCGGAGAGGTAATTTTATTGCCTTTGCTGTCCTCGACCCAGGACTGCGCCAGAAACGGAATATCCGGGCTGGTGTTAGTCAAATTCGCGCTTGCCGAGCTATCTTTACCGGTGATAATCAAGCGAGTGCGGTCCAGAGAAACGCCCGCCTGAGCGGTACTGCTTACCGCCGTCAGCATCAGAACGCCCATCCAGCAGAGTTTGTTACTTGTCATGCTCATTTTTGGCCTTTTATTACTGTCACTGTCATTTACACGGCAATAGCGCGGCTGTCGAACGACGCTCTATAGATGGCGGAATGGTTATCTGACACTGTTTTTTCCCGCTCCACATCACGCTTAGCGCCTCTTGTGGATTCACGCCCGCCAGCCATCCCTGTCCACCTTCCATAATCATCGATACGCTTACGCCATCGCCGTTAATAACCTCGGCGCCAAACGGCGGATAGGTGCCGTCAGCCAGGCGAATGATGCCCATCATTTTCTCACCTTTCGCCATGCCAAAGGTTTGATAGCCGATAGCACCTTCGGTCAGCGTCGCGGTGCTGATGGCTTTTGCCGGTTCAATCGATTCCGACATCGAATCGACATCAACCCGGGTATCAAAGCTGTTGTAACTCACGATGTCCGGAATAACGGCGATACCGAAATTGTTAGTTCTTGATTTACCGTCATTTAGCGGAACGTCACCAATGCCGTTGGTATTCACCATCACGCGAGCGGTGTTGAGCGTCGCACCGCTATTGTGGATCGCCGCGCCGTGTCGGGTGGCGGTAAAGCCGCCGCGCAGGGTGCTGCTCAGAGAGATATAGTGATCCTGCTGATAGCTGGCGTTACTGTTGATTTCGGCATACTGCGAGCGGCGCTGATAATAGCCGTCGACGTTGGCATAACCGCTCTGGCTCGCCCCTGCGCGCAGTCGCCACAGATTGTTGTAGTCGCTACTATCGGTATACGAGAGCATCGGGCTGGTTTTGCCGTTATTGGTCTGCACGTCCAGACCACTCCATTTGCTATCGCCAACCGGAATAGAAAGCGAAATGGCGATAGAGTCGTCTTTACGTCCTTCATAATCCGAACGGTATGCCGATATATTGGTGGTGATCCCACGAATATTACCGACATTAAACGAGCGCCCTAAAGAGATGCCATAGCGATCCTGACTGCTGCGATTCCAGTAATTCTGGTGGGTATAAGTCAGGAATATAGTGGTCGCTTTCCCCGCCTCATCGGCCCAGAACGTTTTATTCCCGGTAATGGTATAAACTTCTTTTTCGCGCCCAAGGCTGTCATATCCCTCATAACGTTCGTTGAGATATTGCGAGAAAGAGCGGAAATCTTCCTGAGAAAAGCGATATCCGGCGAAGGTAATGGAACTGTTGTATTCGTCGAAGGTTTTCGCATAGCTCAACTTAAATGAGGTGCCTTTAAGTCGTTTCTTATTCGACTGCTGGCTATAAGATTCTGTGGCATCCAGCGAGAGCGCACCAAGAACGCTTAAATCGCGACCAATACCAGCGGAAACCGCAGTATATTCAGCCCCCGCGCTTTGCAGCCCACCATATAGCGACCAGGCGTTGCTTATCCCCCAGGAGAAGTCGCCGGAAGCGAATCCCGGTCCCTGAATTTTATGGCTGTAGCGGGATGGCGCACCGATCGCCACGTTGTAGCGCACGTAGCCCGGACGCGTGAGATAAGGAATATTGGCGGTGTTGACCTGGAAAGTGGCGATTGAACCATCCTGCTCTTCAACCTGTACATCCAGCGTGCCTCGCACCGAACTACGCAAGTCCTGAATATTAAACGGCCCAGCAGGGACCGTGGTTTCATAAATAATGCGCCCGCTCTGCTTCACCGTGACTTTGGCGTTGGTCTTTGCCAGGCCACGAATTTCCGGTGCATAACCTTGCAAGTTCGGCGGCAATTGGCGCTCATCGCTGGCGAGATTAAGCCCGGTAAAGCGCACGGTGTCGAAGACCTGAGAATCGAGATAGATCTCGCCTGCCGTCAGCTTTGCCGCCATCATCGGCAGCGGGCGGTAGGCGTAGATCTGATTCATATCGAAATCAAATTGATGCGTTGAGCTATAGTAACTGGTTTGATACTCACCGCGTAAACGCCAGCCGCCGAGGTTGACCCCGGTCTGACCATATCCGCTCAGAGTGCTGTAATCTTCATGCATATCAAGCTGCCGGGTGTATTGCCCGGTCAAGCTGTAGTCGAGCAGGAACCCACCAATTCCCTGGTCCCAGCGCTCTGGCGGCACCCAGTTCGGGTCGTTGTATTTCATCCACGCCTGTGGGACGGTGATATCCAGCACGCCAGCGTAGTTACTTAGCGTAGCGCCAGGAAGGCTGAGCAGGTCATAGCAATCTGCAAACGGCTGTACGACCTTCAGCTGTGCTTCTTCTTTCAAGGCCAATCTTGAGAGGATTTCACCGTTAATGCAGGCCTGGGTATGCTTCTGGTCTTTAGAGGGCAGATAGCGAACCTTTTGCTGTCCCACCGCCTGGCCATTAATTTTAATGTCTAATAGGTATTCGCCGGGCGGAACATAGTTATCGGTAGCAAAACGGGTTAAATCGATATTTCCGCGGTCGGCGGCATCCAGTACATCGGTATTGAACTCCACATCCGAGGAAGCGCAAACCATAGAAGTACAACAGAAAAAAAGTATCTGAGAGAGGATTACGTTTATTTTTATTTTTAGTTCTGCTGACATGACTATTCATCCCGAATCATTCAGTAAAATATCGTGCGCAACAAACAAGCTAATGACACCGACTAGCCGATTTGTTTCTAGTTGTAATCCATAAAGAAGCGAGTGACAGCGTAGAAATCCCCTGCCTTAATATGTTGCTGAACCGGAACCAATGAAGCGGTAAATTTCAGCGTATTATTCTCATCACTCAAATGATATCCCGAAGAGGGTTCCCCAAAGGTTAAAATCTCTCCATGGCGATCGCGAATCTGTATACCAAACCCCTTCCCTTCGCCATCAGGAATTAATACTGTAGAATCTTGCGAGGAGGCGTTTCCTGTAAAGGTGATCGTGGCAAAAGCGCCTGGACTTGACTGATTATCACTGCCGAAAGACTCGCAGCCGATTAAGCGCACCAGAAAAGGCCGGGTAAGCTTGCCCTCTTGATCCCTATTAATATCGCGAGCGGATATATTGCCAAAATCCACCCATAGCTCTCGCGAGTCAGGATCAATATCACATGCGGCGGCAACCAACTCGCCAGAAAGTGCCAGCTTTCCAGGCGTGAAATTAGTACTCAAAGCATGTCCGGAAAAGAGCAATACAGATACGAATAACCCTATCAGTCTCTTTTTCTCTGTATCCTTTACCATACTCAGAATTCCATATTATCTGGTATATAGCCAAATATCGCGGGGAGTAATCTCCCCGCGAACGATAACTCAAAAACGATTATTGATAATCGATAGTGAAATTGATCGTTGACTGGAATGCACCAGCGGTTACGGTCGGAGTACCGCTTTCTGCTTTCAGGAACGCAACAAAAGGAATAGTGTTAGTTCCGTCAACCAGAGTTACCGGAGTAGTCTGCGCGCCCCAGGTAACAGTCTGGCTAGCGCTGTCTTTCAGGCCGATACCCGCACCAGATGCGGAACCAGAAGTGAATGCTGCCAGAGTAGGATCGTTCGGGTTAACCGAAGTCGGGGTGTAGGAAACAACAGCACTGCTGGCAATGGTGGTATCGCAGTACTGCAGTTCGATGTTTTTGGTTTCAGTTGCCTGACCACCGCCTTGCAGCAGGGAAACAGGAACCTGACCAAAATCAACGGTTACCGGGCTGGACGACGGGGCTAAGCCGCAAGCGGTATTCACCAGCTCACCCTGAAGTTCAATCTGACCGTTAGTTGTATCAGCCAGAGCAGACATAGAACCGAGAGCAGCAGTTAATGCCACAGCCATAGCAACTTTATTCAGTTTCATAGAAAATTCCTGCGTTATAAATTTTTATCCTAAAAAGTAAAGAGCGATAAAGTCGTGGCATTATATTTGGCCAACGACCTGCAGCCCTCCGCATCACCGAAAAATCCGTTTTAATAATTAAATCGCCACTAACAAGATTTAATTACAGCCAGATCCCCTGGTCGATAAAAATATTATCAAATAACTTTTTAGGTAAAAAGCAATACATTGAACAGGCAATTAAAAAAACATTTAACCTCGCGAGCATTGTTATCCCAGTAAATTAACTCGCAGAGCATTGTGATACATCCTAAAAACAAATAACGACAGGTAATTAATTAATAGAAAACTATAGAAATCGATCGTAAAATAATTGTAAATCACTTTACATTCAATTAACATTGAAAAGTAAATCCAATACATGCAATGATAGAACATCACTAAACATATTGAAGGAACAATATGTTTCATGGCGTTTCTGGATAGATAACAGAACGGCTCTTACAGAGTTTCCATCCATTCGAAAAATCGCACAAAGTCGCTGCTATACCGCTTTGAGCACGCTATTCCTTATCTTTAACTTCACCATTCCATCCGTTCTGACACCCCGTCTCTTCCTTCTTGTTTTCCTGACATTCAGACTCCGTTATCATGCTGCCTGTATGCAGATGAAAAGAAATACAGAATTTCACGGGAACCAATGAGGTAGACTGGCCCCATAGTTCACCAGACACTTCGCCTCTCTTAAAATAAGAGGTAGTCTTAGAACTATGTTTAACACCAGTCAGAATAATAAGATGGTTGAAGTGTTATCAGGACCTGAACAGCGTCGGCGTCGTACACCGCAGGAAAAAATTGCCATTATTCAGCAGACGATGGAACCCGGCATGACCGTGTCTCATGTCGCTCGCCTGCATGGCATCAATGCTAACCAGATCTTCAAATGGCGCAGGCAGTATGAAGACGGTTCTCTGACCGCCGTGGTATCAGGTGAAGAGGTCGTACCCGCGTCTGAACTTGCTGCGGCCAATAAGCAAATCCGCGAACTTCAGCGTCTTCTGGGCAAAAAGACGATGGAAGCTGAGATACTCAAAGAGGCCGTGGAGTTCGGCCGGGCAAAAAAATGGATAGCGCATGCGCCCTTGTTGCCCGGGGACGACGACTGACCGAGGTCTGCCGGAGTATTGGCGTGTCGCGTGCGCAACTGAGCATCAGAGTTCACCGGCCACCTGACTGGCAGGATCGCAGACATCAGCCCCGCTCTGACGATAGCACCGTGTTATCCCGGATAAACACGGCGGTGTCTGACTTGCCGACGTATGGCTATCGCCGCGTGTGGGCGCTGCTGCGACGGGAGTCAGAGCGGGATGGCCTGGCTGTGGTTAATGCGAAGCGGGTGTATCGCATTATGAGAGCACACCATCTGCTTCTTGAGCGTAAACCTGCTGAGCCTCGCCGGAAGTGCGCACACAAGGGGCGCGTGGCGGTAGCTGAAAGTAACCGGCGCTGGTCTTATAAGATGAATGGCAAAATCCCGGTGCTGACCGACGGTCATTACAGCCGGGCCAACTCGCTCTCCTCGGAAGTGATTATCGAATATAAGTTTAATCTGTTCTGATATGTTTGCCCCGCCGCCATCGGCGGGGCAAACCTTCACAAATTACTTCTTCACCTCATTGAGTTCATCGTTATAGCTTTCCCGCGTCACGCATACGCAGAGAATGGTAATCAGCGCCATACAGGCAAGAAACAGCGAGATAGGCCACGACTCGCCGCCGGACCACACCAGCAGCAAAGTGCCGATCATCGGCGTTAACCCCCCGACGATATTCGCCAACTGGAAACCTAACGACACGCCGGTATAGCGCACGCTGGTGTCAAAAAGCTCCGAAAAGAAAGCCGGTTGAACGCTGAACATCATTCCCAGCCCAATGGAATAGCAGAAGGTGGTGGCGAACATAAACATTTTCACCGAGCCAGAATCGATCATCCAGAACAGCGGGAAGGCAAAGATCAGCGTGATGGCAGCCCCTGCAAGATACACCGGGCGACGGCCAATTTTATCGGATAGCCAGCCAAAGAATGGGAAGGTAAAGATACCGACAAAGCTGGCCAACAGCAGACCATTTAGCGCCGTTTCACGGGTGAAGTTCAGCTCCCTGGTGACGTACGACATGAAGAACGCCACCGTCAACCAGCCCAGCACAATCTCCCCCATGCGCATGCCCATTGCCAGAAACACCGCTTTGCGATGGTGCTTCAGCACAGCGAGAATCGGAAACTGTTGCTCCGCCGCTTTTGGCGCGTTCTGCTGCTGTTTCTGATTTTCCTGGAATACCGGCGTCTCTTCAATGCGCGAACGGATAAACATCCCCACGAACAGCAGCGCGATACTCAGCAGGAAAGGTACGCGCCAGCCCCAGGACATCAGGTCATCTTCCGGCAACATCACCACCAGCGTGAAAACGGCTGTCGCAATAAACAATCCAAGCACGTTACCTAACTGGACAAAAGTGCCAAAAAAGCCACGACGGTTGCGTGGCGCATATTCGGTGATAAGCGTGGTCGCCCCGCCCCACTCGCCGCCGATAGCAAATCCCTGGCAAAGGCGTAAAAAGATCAGGATCAGCGGCGCGGCGTTGCCGATGGTGTCATAGCTGGGGATGAGTCCAATGCAGAACGTCGAGATCCCCATAATCATCAGCGACAGCACTAACGATTTTTTACGGCCAATTTTATCGCCGTAGTGGCCAAAAACGATGGCTCCGATGGGTCGGCTCACAAAGGTGATTGACAGCGTCAGGAAGGATACCAGCAGCGCCATCAGCGGTGAGAGATTGGGGAAAAAGAGTGACGGGAACACCAGAGCGGCGGCGGTACCGTAAATAAAAAAGTCATAAAACTCGATGGTTGTGCCGGATAAACCCGAGCCTAGCACGGTGATCAGTTTTCTTCGTTCATGCTTTTGTAGCGATGTTTGTTCATCTTTTGCAGGGGTAATGGCTGGCGAGGTAAGCATAGTCATCATTAAATCCTCTGTCCTGAATCATTATTGTTAAATCGGGCGGCGCCTGGCTAACAGCAGCGGCGAAGGGAAAATCGCCAGCAAAGCTAACTCGAATTAGCTAATTATAACAAGATACAGAGATTCACAACGTAAATGCTAAGAGAGTGTGACCAGGATCGGTTAAATTTTAACACTCATGCAAATCACCGAGGGCAGCAAGGCGAGCAAAAATACGTTATAACCCATTAAAAATAAATGAAATATCCGCTATTCGGTGATCAAGAATAATCAATCCATCTCTCTTCACCCTTTTTTCCCACCTTCGCAACGCTTTTACAGACATTTTTCCCCCACACTCAGAATAAATTAAATAAAAACATAAATATCAATACATTAACAAAACAATATTGATAGCCATCACAAAATCACGGTAAAGGCTTTGTCCCTGTCTTTTTTTTACCCTAATTTGCTAATTCGAGTTAGCTAATGAAATCAGCAACCAAAGAAGCGGCTGATACGGCACAAAACCATGCGCAGCACGATGAACGATAACTAAGCTACCTATCCCCTACAGGAGAAATTCACATGTTGAATTTAACGTTACCCGCGGAAGCCGAGTTTATTACCCCGAAATCAGGCGAAGTTTTAATGGTTACCAATGCGGATCTCCGCGAACCGGCTAACGTCACCTGCTGGCCCACACAAAAATTATTTGAACAACGTCTGGAAGCGGCGCTGGAAACATTAGGCTACCGACTGCGCCGTGCCCATCCAGTGAATGAGAGCCGCGGTCACGGGTTTATCAGCAGCCAGAAGGAAGGTAGCGATCTGTTCGCCCAAATCGATCCGGATGCGCCGGTTATCGTCCTGCTGACCGCCTGGCAATACTCTCACCATCTTGCTCCTTCGCTGGTGCATCATCGCGGCCCCATTTTGCTGCTCGCCAATTTCGATGGCACCTGGCCGGGCCTGGTCGGCATGCTCTGCATGGCCGGATGCCTCACCAGCCTTGAGCGCAACTACTCGCGTCTGTGGTCAGAAACCTTCGCCGATGACGCGTTTATTCGTGGCTTAGAGACCTGGCTGCGCGATGGCCACCTCAGCCATAAGCTCGGCTATCTGCATCCGGTCGCCCCCAGCGCGCCGCTGCTGGCCAGCGAAGCCGGGCAGATTGGCGTCAAAGTTGGGCAGTCGATCATCAAACACAAAGCCATTGTCGGTCTGTTCGACACCTTCTGTATGGGGATGATCAACGGTGTCTTCCCGCAAAAAGCGATGATCGATGTGGGGATGCCGGTGGAGTCGCTATCGCAATCGGCGCTGCTGGTTGAGATGAATAAGGTACCGACCGCCCTGCGCGAAGCCTGCCTCGACTGGTACGAAACTCGCGGAATGCAGTTTGAATTCGGCCCTGACAGTGCGCAGGATCTCACCCGGGAGCAGGTGCTGGAACAGTGCGCAATGATGATCGCTATGGCGCGTTTCGTGAAGCGATTCGGGCTGACGGCGGTTGGCGTGCAGTATCAACAGGGGCTCAAAGACAGCTGTGCGGCCTCTGATTTTGCAGAGGGTGCTATCGGCAACGCCGAGCGCTTCCCGATCCCGGATGAGCACGGCGAGATTATCTGCCCGGATGCGCCAATCCCCTGCATCAACGAGGTGGATATGGGCAGCGCCATCCCGCAGGTAATGCTGGCGAAGCTGCTCGGCGCACTGGGCATGGAAAGCGAAACCACTCTCCACGATATCCGCTGGGGTAGCGAATACAACGGCACATTTTATTGGGATCTGGAGATCTCCGGTGCGGTCCCGTTCGCCCATCTGAAAGGCGGGATCGCCGGAGCCACCGGCTATCGCCAGCCGCCGATGTTCTTCCCCTACGGCGGTTCAACTATCGCCGGACAGGGCAAAGCCGGGCGCTTTATCTGGGCGCGCGCGCACTATGAAGGCACTCAGGTGATCCTGCACATCGGCACCGGTACCGCCGTCGAACTACCGCATGACGAGTTCGAACGCCGCCGCAAGGCGACAAACTACGAGTGGCCGTTACTCAACGCCGCTCTCGACGGGGTTTCGCGCGACGATTTAATGGCGGGACACCAGAGCAACCATCTCAGTCTGGCTTACGTAGAGGAGGAGGTTTTATCCGAAGTGCTGAACGCCTTTATTGCCCAGGCGCTGACGCAAAATATAAAAGTCTTTATCGCAGGCGATGCTCATTTATTAATGAAATAAAAACTGATTCGCTTATGTAATTTTTACGTTGTTAGCGATCCTGGCAAACATCCGCTTAATTCGCCTCTTTATCGCCCATAAAGAGCGGGTCAACGCGCATCTGTCCGGGCGGGCCTTTTGCTTGCCCGGACGAGAGAGGATTATATGTATCAGCAGCAACACATTGAATTTATCATCAAAAAGGCAAAGAAACGGCTCGACCTACAGGAAGCCCCCGGCTGTACCAAAGCGGGATGGCTAATGATCACCGCATTATTAATTGAGTCATGGGATATTTATTCCATGGCGTTTATCTTATTCGCCCTGAAAGATATTTATGAACCCAGCAGCTGGCTGCTCGGTTTTACCGCTGCCGGTACTCAGCTTGGCGCGGTTATCGGCGCACTGGTCGGTGGCTGGCTGACCGATAAGCTTGGACGACGCAAAATTTTCCTCTGGTCGATGATCCTGTTCGCGATTTTCGCCATTCTCCAAGGCCTGGCGCCCAATATGTACTGGCTGGCGATTATTCGCTGCCTCGCCGGGATCCCGGTGGGCGCGGACGTGGCCAACGGCTTTACCTACATCATGGAAGTCATGCCGAAAGGCAAACGCGAGGTGATGGCGAACCGCTGGCAGTTTATGTTCGCGCTGGGAATTATCGCCGCTATTCTGCTGGTCACTACTCTGGCCGCGCTTGATGTTCACCCGGATATGATCTGGCGTATCGTGCTGGCGGTTCCGGCGATCCCAGCCTGTCTGCTGCTGTTTATGCGTCGGGAGCTACCGGAAACGCCAGCATGGTTTGTGGAACGCGGCCGCTTTATCGAAGCTAAAAAAGCTTCCCGCGAATATTACGGCGAACAGGATGGCCGCCTGCTGGACGACATTCTGCCCAACGAAAACGTCGCTATCGCCGACCCGACGCTCAAAGAGACGTTGCACGATCTGTTCCGCCGCCCGTTTACCCGCCGCACAACCCTGTTCGGCTGGTTCTCCTGCGCCGTACAGTCGTTTGAGAACTATGCCTTCTCGTTCTTCCTGCCGCTGATCCTCGTCACCATCGGTATTTCCGGGCAGATCCAGAACAACCTCGCTCTGCTGGCGGTGAACTGTATCGCCGCGCTCTCGGCGTTCGTTGGCCCACTGCTGCTGCCGACACTCGGCCATAAAGGGCTGAGCAAATATGGCTTCCTGCTGGTGACCATTGGTATCTCGATTTCGGCGTGGGGCGTCTATAGCAGCAGCTTCGCTTTTATCATCTTCGGCGCAGCGCTGATGCTGTGGGGCCACTACTGGGACTCTGAAAGCGGGATGACGGTCATCTCCCTGGTGGCAAAACCGCGCTACCGTGGCGTGGCTTCCGGTATCGGCTACACCATCGTCAAGGTCACCGCCTTCGTCACCACTCTGGTATTCCCGACCCTGTTTGAAGCGGTTGGCGTGCCGGTGGCCTCAATGATTATCGCTATCGCGCCGTTCTGCGCCTTCCTCGCCTCCATTTTCCTGCTGCCAGAAGTCTTCGGCCATGCGGTGGGCGACGAAAACGATCAAGAACATGACGCCAGCCCGGCAATCGCCCTGCAGGGTCATGAATCCCCGGCCTCAACTTCTAAACATTAACCGTCCGGGCCGCAGAGGCGGCCCCCGCTGAACACATAAAGGAAGGAATCAGATGAACAGCACAAAAATGCCCGTGATTGAAAATATCGAACTGATGACCGCCCGCGTCCCGCTACCGGAAGGCCCATGGGGGGATCAGATTCACCACGTCACCGATATCGAAGTGGCGATTGTTGATGTCTACGGTTCAAACGGCCACGTCGGTACCGGTTTTAGCCACACTTCCGGCTGGTGCGGAAAAACTATCTCCGCGCTGATTGATGAGATTATCCCGGACGTGATCGGCCAGCCACTCTCGCCGCGCGGCCTGTGGCATCGTTCGTATAAACATATTCACGACGTCGGCGGCGCGGGCGTCACCACCCATGCTCTGGCGGCGCTGGATATCGCCTACTGGGATCTGTTGGGCAAAACTCTTAACACGCCAATCATCGACATTATTGGCCGCGTGCGCGATCGCGTTCCGCTGTACGGCAGCGGCATCAACTTGCATCTGTCTATCGAAGAAGTGATCGACCAGGTCAAACGCTGGAAAAGCACCGGCTACCTGGCGGCGAAAGTGAAAGTCGGCAAACCGACGCTGGAAGAAGACGTAGAGCGTCTGCGCAAAATTCAGGAAGCGGTGCCGGGCTTTCCGCTGGCGGTTGACGCCAACCAGGGCTGGAATTTCCCGCAGGCGCTGCGCGCGTTCAAGCTGTTCGAGCCGCTCAACTTGTTATGGATTGAAGAGCCTCTGCCCTCCGACGATATCACCGGCCATCTCAAGCTTCGCGAACGCAGCACTACACCTATCGCGCTGGGCGAAAACGTCTATAACTTAAACCAGTTCACGCAATACATCGAGAGCGGCTGTGCGGATTACATCCAGGCGGATCTCGGACGCGTCGGCGGGATCACTGGTTATCTGGATATCGCCGCCGTCGCCCGTGCGCACAACCTGCCGATGACGCCGCATTTTGTCATGGAGCTCAGCGCCAGCCTGCTGGCAACGGTACCGAATATCTCATACGCCGAAATGACCGACGGTGGGCGCTGGAAGGATCTGCGCATTATCGCCGAGGCGGGCGAAGAGGTGGACGGCTACTACGTGCCGAGCGAACGACCGGGCCACGGCATCATTCTCGATCGTGACTATCTCGCAACACACAAAATCTAACCACTCAGTGATGGGGAAAGGACAATGGAAGACACGTTATTCTCAGTTAAAGACAAGGTCATCATCGTGACCGGCGGCCTTGGACAGCTGGGGGCGCAGTACGTGAAGACCTTACATGAGCGCGGCGCAAAGGTGGCGGCGCTAGCCACCCGTGTCGATGCCGCACGTATCGATCGCGTGCTGGGGGCGATAAAGGACTCCGACCGCCTACTGTGCGCGGAAGTGAATATTATCGACAAAGCCAGCATTAACCGGGTTCTTGATAGCATCGAAACAAAATGGGGCGTGCCGGATGGCCTGGTGAACAATGCGGGGGTTGATACCCAGCCCAGCGCGCCGCCGGAAGTTTCCGGCCCGTTTGAGGAGTTCCCGGAAGAGGTATTCCGCGAAGTGGTGGAAGTGAACCTGGTCGGCACCTTCCTGATGACTCAGCAGGTTGGCAAGCGCATGAAGCAGGCCGGCAAAGGCGGCTCGATTATCAACGTCGGATCGATCTACGGCGTGGTCTCCCCGGTGCAGGATATCTATAGCTATAAAAAAGAGGATACCGGTATTCCGTTCGTCAAGCCGGTGGCCTATTCAGCGGCAAAGTCCGGGCTGTATAACTTTACCCGCTACTGCGCCACCTACTGGGGCCGCGACGGCATTCGCGTCAATACCCTGACCCTTTCCGGCGTTGAGCGTAGCGACCAGGATCCGCGTTTTCAGAAAAACTACACCAACCGCATTCCGATTGGACGGATGGCAAAACCACATGAGTACAACGGTGCGGTGGTGTTCCTGCTCTCCGACGCGTCGGTCTATATGACCGGCTCCAACGTCGTCGTGGATGGAGGCTGGACCGCATGGTAAACGATAAATGGCAGGTTTTTCGCGGCATTATCTCCGCCGTGGTGACGCCGATGCATGCCGACGAGTCGGTAAACTATGCGGCGCTGGACACCCTCGCCCGTGCCCAGCTGGCCCGCGGGGTTGAAGGCTTTTACTGCTGCGGCTCCTCCGGAGAGGGGCCGTTACTGCGTTTCGATGAGCGCAGGCAGGTGCTGGCAACGCTGGTACAGGCGGCGGAAGGCAAAGTGCCGGTAATTTCCCACGTCGGAACGCCGCGTACCCGGGATGCCGTCGAGCTGGCAAAAAGCGCCGAGCAGGACGGGGCCAGCGCAGTATCGTTGGTACCGCCCTACTACTACAAATACAGCCGCGAGGAGATTATCACCTACTACCGTCGAGTACTGGACGCCATTTCGATTCCGGTGATTTTGTATAATATTCCGCAGTTTACCGGCGTCGAGCTTGACCATCAGACCGCCGAAGCGCTGCTCGGCGACGAGCAGGTGCTGGGGGTGAAGCACACTTCGCATAACCTATACTCGCTGGAGCGGATGATCGCCCGCTATCCGGACAAAGTGTTCTTTAACGGTTTCGATGAGATCTTCCTTTCCAGCCTCGCGGCAGGTGCGACGGCCACAGTCGGCACCACGGTCAACCTCCAGCCGGAGCTGTTTCTCGCTCTGCGCAGCGCGTTTAAGCAGGGCGATATCGCCCGGGCGCAGCGCTTACAGCAGCAGATTAACGAGGTGGTGGAAAACCTGGTGGCGCGCGGCGTGTTCCAGTCGGCGAAGTATCTTGCCGGTAAAGAGACCGTCGATACAGGACCAACCCGCGAGCCGTTTGTGGCGCTGACGGCGGCGCAAAAAGGGGAGTTGGACGAACTTCATGTGCGCTTACGGGGGTATATCGCCGATGCCGGACAATGACGCGCTCTGCCCCCAGGTCCGTCTGAACGATAGCGTCGTGTGTCAGCAGGTCGCGCGGTTTTTACAGGAAACGGAAAGCGATTTGCGTACCCGGGGGCTGGCGGTGGCGGTTGTCGGGCCGGAGGCCGAGCTCATCGCCTTTGGCGCGCACGCGCGCTGCCCGCCGCTGCCGCGCCAGCTGGCGCAGCGCAAGGCCTGGAGCGCCCTGCGCTTTCGCCGTCCGACAGCAACGCTGGCGCAAGAGGTCAGCGCCGGTACCCTGCGGCTGGCGGTATTTAATGACCCGCAGCTGCTGGCAATGCCGGGCGGCGAGCCGGTGATCGTCGAAGGGCTGGCCATTGGCGGCGTCGGAATCAGTGGCCTGCCGCCGGCGCTGGACGCCGAGCTGGCGGCGCGGTTTGTTCAGCGGCTGATTGCGTAATCGTTCCCGGAGGCGGTGCTGCGCACCTGTCCGGGCTACGCGTCATATGCCCGCTCCGACGCTCTTTTCCCCCTCTCCCTTCCAGGGAGAGGGTCTTTTCCGTTTCCACTTAACTCCGCTGCTTCTCCACCGACAAAGGGCGATGAATCAGCGTCATCGGCACCGTGATCTTCACGTCGGCATTCTCGCCCTGCAGCTTCTGCTGCATCAGATGAAACGCATGCTGCGCCCAGGCGTCCTCGTCCTGACGCATCGACCACACCGCATTCGGCAGGAAACCTAACATCTGATGTTCATCGAAGGTCCCAATCGGGATATCTGATGGAATAAAACCATAAGTTTCCCGCAACGCGCTTAGCGTCCCCTCCAGAATCGGCAGCGATGAGGCGATAAACGCCTTCGGCGGCTCCCGATGCTGGCATAGAAAATCGAGCATCAGCTGCCTCCCCTCTTCCTGACGGTTATGGCTGGCCGACAAAATCCACTCTTTTCCGGCGGGCAGCTCGCTCAGATAGCCCTGCAAACGGCGCTGGATCGACGGTTGCTGGGTATCCCCGGCGATAAAAAAAATCGGCGAGACATCTACCGCCTGAGTCATTGCCTGCACCAGCTTTTTACTGCCGTTGTAGTTATCACTCACCACCAGCGACACATCGCTCTCGCCAAAATCACGGTCGAGCAGCACCAGCGGCCGCTTGCGCGCCACCTTCTGATGATGCAGCTGCGTTTCCCGGGTAGAAGGCACCACAAAGAGCCCATCGACATTGCGCGCCAGCAGCCCTTCGACCAGGCTGTTTTCATGCTCGCTGTCGCTGTAGGTAGAGGCGATCATTAGTTGATACCCTGCCTGACGGCAGCAGGCTTCCAGCTTTTCCGCCAGGGTGGAGAAAAACAGGTTCGACAGGCGCGGGATCACCAACCCTAAGGTCTCGGTTTTATTGAGCTTCAGGCTGCGGGCGATGTGGTTAACGACCAGCCCGTTCTCAGCGATATAATCATTAATACGCTGCTGCGTTTTGGCGCTGATGCGATACTGCTCAGCTTTGCCACCCAGCACCAGCCGCACGGTAGTAATCGAGATTTCCAGCGCTCTGGCGACTTGCTCAACAGTTTTGGCCATAACATCATTTTCCATAACGAACAGAACTGCTTAATCATAAACTAATTCGAGTTAGCAATACATTAGATGGGCTGTTATTTTGAACAAGGCGTCGGTCTGCTGACGCATTTATCTGCGTCAACATGGCGAGTTGAGGACAATATTGTGCTGGTATTTGCGCCGATCAACGGCCTGCGAAAGCTAATTACGGCAGCATTTTGCCACGCACAACCACTTTACCCGGTTTGCTCTCCGGGTCGGTCACCCGGCGAATCGCCAGATTCAGCGCCTGCCAGGCGATCTCCTGCAGATCGTGAGAAACACAAGGGAAGTGGAAGCCGTAGATCCCGGCGTGGGAAACTTCATCAATGCTGAATAAAGAGACCTGCTGCTTAAGATCTAATTGATGCTCAAGACAGGCTTTGATAATCCCCAACGAAATCTGGTTATTACAGCCAACAAAGAAATCTGGTGCCGGATTATTCGCTAACCAGCGGCTGGTCTCCTGCCAGGCGATATCCATAAAGAAGTCTGCATACAGCACTTCGCAGGACTCAACCTTTCCCAGCAGCGCCGCCTGTAACCCCGTCACCCTCTCTCTGGCGACGTTGGAATTTTCCGGCCCGGAGACCACCACCACGCGTTGTGCTTTTTGCTCCAGCAGCCAGCGCCCAGCCTGCAAACCACAATCGAGGTTATCAATATAGACCCCGCTACAGTGGCGATCGTCCAGTTCCCTGTCCACCAGCACCACCGGTATATTGAGCGTTTCCAGCCGCTTGAGATAGGACGGGCGATACTGATGATCATTGGAGATCACCGATAAAATGATCGCATCAACGTTATAACCGATCAGCTTTTCGATAATCCGATCTTCGCTCTCCTGAGATTCATAGGAATCAAACACCAGCGTGTCGTAGCCCATCTTTTGCGCTTCGAGAGTGATAAGCCGCGTCAGGCCGCCAAAGAACGGGTTGGCCATGTCCGGATTGACGATACCAATGGTTTTGCTGGTTTTCGCCCGCAGATTACGCGCGGCAGCATTGACCACATAACCGAGGCTGGCTGCCGTTTCACGAATGCGCTGTAGCGTTTCCGGATGCACTTTATCCGGCTGAGAAAAAGCCCGCGAGGCAGTAATTTTACTGACGTTTGCCTGCGCAGCGACGCTGGCCAGCGTCGCCTTCCGTCCACGACCAACTGCCAAATGCAGCTCCTTAGTCAAAATGAATCATTTTATACCATTAATGTCATCATGACAGAACTCACTCCATGATGCTAACACTTTACTCCTGCCAGACGATTTACCCGAATATCGGTAAAAATATCCAGTTCATCGCGGCTTTCGGAAGAAAACTCCGATACCACCGCCCCATGCTCTCCGGCTTGAAACCAGTGGCGAGTGTTGGGCGCGATGGTGTACTGCTCACCGGGGCGCAGTCGAATGTAGCGATCGCAGGTATACCACGCCTCGCTGCCTTCCGGGACCTGGCACATCGGCTCGCCGCTGGCGTCATTCGGCGTCAAGTTTGGATCATCGACAAAGAGATACACCTCACCCCAACGGCAGCGGAAGGTCTCCTGTTTCCCGGGCGTACCGGCGAACGGCGGATGCAGATGCTCCGGGCAGGTTTGGCGTGGAAACAGCACCAGCTCTTTGGCGCAGTAGCGCGGCGAGTTGATGTACGTCAGAAGCTGCAGGCCGGAAAGCGGGTAATCCGGTAAGCCAAATGTCGCAATTTCAATATGTTGCTTTTCCTCCCCCGTCAAAACGATCTCAGCTAATTGTAGGAAATGAAGCGTGCGTTGAACGGCATCAGTCGGTGTATTCATCGTATCCTCTGCATTAAAAACGGTATCGTTAACACTATCGTCAGCATTTAACCCGCCATTAAGGTTTCATTTCCGTGATATGAATCGCTTCAGTACATTACATGTAATCATCATGATTAACATATTTTGAATATTTTTAACTTCTGTCACAGTTTTCACTTCATGTTTACTCCAGGATCGTTGAACCTTAATGATACCGATACCATTAAAATGATTGCAAAGAGAGGTCACATGAAAGCATTAGTGTTGGCAGAAGCCGGTAAAATCGCTATCGAAGATCGCAGCTTTGACGAAGTACTCGGCGACAACGATGTGCAAATCAAAATTCACTCCGTTGGCATTTGCGGTAGCGACGTACATTACTACCAGCACGGGCGCATTGGTCCTTTTGTCGTTGAAGCGCCGATGGTACTCGGGCACGAAGCAGCAGGCGTGGTACTGGCAACGGGTAAAAATGTCACCCACGTTAAAACGGGCGATCGTGTTTGCATGGAACCGGGGATCCCGGATTTTAACTCTGCGCAAACCCGCGCAGGGATCTACAACCTCGACCCGGCAGTACGCTTCTGGGCCACCCCGCCGATCCACGGCTGCCTGCGTGAAACCGTGATTCACCCGGGCGCATTCACCTTTAAATTACCGGATAACGTCAGCTTTGCCGAAGGCGCAATGGTTGAACCCCTGGCGATCGGGATGCATGCCGCCACCAAAGCGGAGATCAAACCCGGCGACATCGCGCTGGTGATCGGCGCAGGCCCTATTGGCGTTGTCACCGCGCTGGCAGCGCTGGCGGGCGGCTGTTCCGATGTCATCATCTGCGATCTGTTTGATGAGAAGCTGGCGGTCGCCGCCAATTATGAAGGTCTGCACGCGGTGAATATCAAAACAGGCGATCTGGCGGGTAAAGTCGCCGAGCTGACCAGCGGTAACGGCGCAGATATCGTCTTCGAGTGTAGTGGCGCAAAACCGGCAATCGCCACCCTGGCTGAACACGCCGCGCCGGGTGCGACCGCCGTACTGGTGGGGATGCCGATCGATGCCGCGCCAATGGATATCGTCGCCGCCCAGGCCAAAGAGATCACCTTCAAAACCATCTTCCGCTACGCCAACATGTATCCGCGCACTCTGCGTCTGCTAAGCAGCGGCAAACTGCAGGTACAGCCGCTGATTAGTCAGACCTATAAGTTTATCGACAGCGTCGCCGCCTTCGAACGCGCCGCAGCCGGTCATGCGTCCGATATCAAAATTATGCTGGAAATGGAGTGATCCCATGGCGCTCTATGCTGGCATAGACTGCGGTACGCAGGGGACAAAAGTGGTGATTGTCGACAGCCAACAGGGCGCGATCCTCGGTGAGGGCAGCGCGCCTCACCGCCTTATCAGCGACTCTAACGGACGTCGCGAGCAGGAAGCCGACTGGTGGATCGAGGCCTTGATTGCCGCCTTCCATCAGGCCGTGGCCCAGGCGCAGGTCGATCCTCTGGAGATTCAGGCGCTGGGCGTTTCCGGCCAGCAGCATGGCTTTGTGCCGCTGGATGAGCAAGGCAACGTGTTGCACAGCGTTAAGCTGTGGTGCGACACCGAAACCGCGGAAGAAAACGCCATGCTGTTGCAACAGCTCGGCGGCGTTAAGGGTTCGTTGGCGAAGCTTGGCCTGATGGTTGCCACCGGCTACACCGCCTCAAAAATTCTCTGGTTTAAGAGCCACCATCCGGCGCTGTGGGCGCGACTGCACACTGTGCTGCTGCCCCATGACTATCTGAATTTCTGGCTTACCGGTGAGCGGGTCGCCGAGTACGGCGATGCCTCCGGCACCGGCCTGCTTAACGTCCGCACCCGCCAGTGGGACAAAGCCACGGTGGATCTTATCGATAATAGCGGCCGTTTGTGGCAGGCGCTGCCACCGCTGAAAAGCGCGGAGAGCTGCATCGGTACCCTGCGCCCGGAAGCCGCAGCAAAGCTCGGCCTTAGCCCGGTAACCCGCGTCTCGACCGGCGGTGGCGATAATATGATGGCGGCCATCGGCTGCGGCAATATCGCGGCGGGCACGGTCACCATGAGCCTCGGCACCTCCGGTACGCTGTTTGCGTGGTCCGACGAACCGGTCAGCGCGGAATCCGAAATGATTGCCGGGTTCTGCTCCAGCACCAACGGCTGGCTACCGCTGATTTGCACCATGAACGTGACTTCGGCCACTACCGCCATTCAGACGTTGCTGAACGAGGATATCGCCGGTTTCAACACCCTGCTGGCCCAGGCCATGCCGGGCGCGGGCGGCGTTGAGATGCTGCCATTCTTCAACGGCGAACGGGTTCCGCAACTACCGCACGCTCGCGCCAGCCTGCATAACCTCGATAGCGATAACTTTACCCGCGCCAACCTTTGCATGGCGGTCGTGGAAAGCGCGACCTATGGCCTGCGCTACGGTATCGAACAGTTTCGCCGTCAGGGCATCAACGCCCGCGAGATTCGTCTTACCGGCGGCGGCGCGCGCAGCGCTGGCTGGCGGCAGATTGTTGCCGATGTGATGGGCTGTCCGGTGGTCTGTTTAAGCGTCAAAGAGGCTGCGGCCCTGGGTGGAGCGATTCAGGCAATCTGGGCCACCAGCCTGGCGGATAGTCCCGAACAGGACGCCCGCGTCCTGCTGGCCGAACTGTGCCAGCGCTTTGTTTCGTTGGACCCGGCAACCCACACCCGACCGGACGCCAGCCGTCAGGAACAGTACGACACACTTTATCAACGGTATCTGCAACGCCTGCAGCAAGCTTACCCGGAGGTACAACTGTGACGCGCGATCCACATACCCAACAGCCCGCATATCTGCTGGAAGTGACCGGTGTCCGGAAAGCCTTCGGCCCGGTGGTAGCGTTAAAAAATGCTGAATTCTGTCTGCGCCGCGGTTCCATTCACGCGCTGTGCGGCGGCAACGGCGCGGGCAAATCAACGTTTCTCAGTATTCTGATGGGCTTCATTCAGCCCGATGGCGGCGACATCTTTATTAACGGCCAGCGGCGCGAGTTTCATCATCCTCGCGAAGCACTGGAGGCCGGGGTGGCCATCGTGCAACAGGAGCTGAGCGCCATTCCGGACCTGACCGTGGCGGAGAACATCTGGCTGGGCCGCGAGCCGAAGCGCTTTGGCTTTGTCGATTTCACCACCCTCAATCAGCGCACCACCGCCCTGCTAAAGGAGCTGGAATTCAACATCAGCGCCACGGAGAAGATGCGCAACCTAAGCGTCGCCGAGCAGCAGCTGGTGGAGATCGCCAAGGCGCTGTCCCATGCCAATGCCGACATCATCATCATGGATGAGCCAACCTCGGCGATTGGCGAAGAGGACGTACAGAAGATCTTCCAGACCATCAAGCGCCTGGCGGCCAAAGGAAAAGGGATCATCTACGTCTCGCATCGCCTGTCGGAAATTTTCCAGATTGCCGATAGCTACACCATTTTTCGCGACGGTACCTACATCCATGAAGGCTACATCGCGGATATCACTCGTGAACAGCTGATTGAGCACATCATTGGCGGCGAGTACGACAGCGAATTCGCCAAGTTCAACCAGCCCGGTGATGAAGTGATGATGGAAGTGAAGAACCTGCGCTGGCGCAACAAGATCAAGGATATCAGCCTGCAGCTTAAGCGCGGCGAGATCCTCGGCATCTACGGCCTGGTCGGATCCGGGCGCAGCGAGTTTCTCGATCTGGTATTCGGCATTCAGCACGCCGACAGCGGCACGATCCAGATGGGCGAAAAGACACTTGGCCGCCACTCGCCGAAAGAGGCGATCGGCTGTGGTATCGCTTACGTCACCGAGGATCGTAAAGATACCGGCCTGGTGCTGTGCCGCTCGGTCAGCGAAAACATCAATATTTCGTCGTTCGGCGCCATCAGCCGCGGCGGATTTATCAATGAGAAACGGGAGCAGGCGCGCACCAGCGAGATGATTAAACGTTTCAACGTCAAAACCCATGACGGCGAGCAGCCGGTGGGCAACCTCAGCGGCGGAAATCAGCAAAAGGTGGTGCTAGGACGCTGGGCTCTGCTCGACCCGGAAGTGCTGCTGCTGGATGAGCCGACGCGCGGTATCGACGTCGGCGCGAAGAAAGAGATCTACCGCTTTATGTCGGAATTCGCCCTGAAAAATAAGGGGATCATCATGGTCTCATCCGAACTGTCAGAAATTATCGGCATGAGCGATCGCATTTTAGTCTTTCGTGACGGCCAGCTAGCCGGAGAGCTAACGGCAGCCAATGCGACCCAGACCGAACTGATGAAACTCGCGGTTTAACAGAGAGATAAAACATGAACAGTACCCACTTCTTAACATCCGGGGTTTCGTTTTTCGCCCGCAATAAGCGCCGTATGCACAAGTACGGCATTATCATCGCGTTTTTCGTCCTGTGCCTGATCGTGGCGCTGATTGGCGAGTACCAGGTCTCCCTGGGTGCCTGGAGCAGCAACTATTTTCTCAGTAATGAAAATATGCTGATCGTCCTGCGTCAGGTGTCGATCAACGGCATTCTGGCAATTGGCATGACCTTCGTCATTATCACCGCCGGGGTGGATCTGTCGGTCGGATCGGTACTGGCGCTCAGCGGGATCGTCGCCGCACGTTTCGCTACCAATAACAGCGGGCTGGCGATCGGTGATACCGCCACGGCGGTGATCATGCCGCTAATTGTGGCGCTCGGTATCGGCATCGTTTGCGGGCTGATTAATGGCACGGTGTTAGCGCGTTATCGCTTACAGCCGTTTATCGTCACCATGGGGATGCTTTCCGCCGCCCGTGGTTTGACCATGCTGACCACCAACGGCAACCCGGTTTCCCAGCTCAATAGCGATTTCCGCTGGCTGGGCAATGGTTACGTCGGCGGCATACCGGTACCGGTGATTATCTTTATTTTGCTGTTTGCCCTCGCCTGGCTGCTGCTGAATAAAACCATTATTGGCCGCTACGTCTACGCCGTTGGCGGCAACCCCAAAAGCGCCCGTACCTCCGGAATTAACGTCGTGCGCATCAAAGTACTGGTATATACCCTGTGCGGCGCGCTGGCGGGTATCGCCGGGCTGATCCTCACAGCACGAACCGGTTCGGCGCAGACCAACGCCGGGGCGGGCTATGAGCTGGACGCTATCGCCGCAGTGGTGATTGGCGGCACCAGTATGGCGGGCGGCGTCGGAACGCTGGTCGGCACCTTTTTCGGTGTGCTGATTATCGGGGTGATGAACAACGGCCTCGACCTGCTCGGCGTGCAGTCGTACTACCAACAAATTATTAAAGGCGCCCTGATCGTGGTCGCCGTTCTGCTCGACCCATCGCGTAAGCAACAGCGCGATTAATTAACCTGCAAAACCCCTACAGGAGAGAATAATGAATAAGACCAAAATAGCGTTGTTTGCTTCAGCCATGATGATGGGAAGTCTGGCGGCCGCTCAGGCGGCGCCGGTTAAAATTGCGGTGCTGATGTACGGTAACAAAGCGGAGTTTGTGCAGTTGATGGAACGCTACGGCAAGGAGCATCCGGCAGTGAAAAGCGGCGAAGCGGTACTGACATTCTATGACGGGCGCTACGATGCTTCGGTGCAGAACGACCAGGCGGCCACGGCAATTCAGACCCGCGCCGATGCGATTATCGTCAACCCGATGGATTTCGAGGCCAACATCGATATCGTCACCAACGCCAAAGAGGCCAAAATCCCGGTGGTGGTGACCAACGCCCGCCTTAACACCGAAGAGATGACCTCGGAAGTGGTCTCTAACGATGAACTGGGCGGCTATCTGGAAGCCAAAGCGGTGCTGGATAAACTCGACTGTAAGAACCATAAAGTAAACGTAGTGATCATCGAAGGCCCGAAAGGCGGCAGCGGCGAGATCCAGCGCGGTAAAGGCAACGACAAGGCTATCGCGGAGTGTGGCGCAGGCCAGGTGACGGTGCTGGAACGGAAGACCGCGAACTGGTCGCGCGCTGAAGCCCAGCCGCTGATGGAAAACTGGCTGCAAAAACACCGCGGTAAAATCAACGGCGTAATTGGCCAGAACGATGAGATGGCGCTGGGGGCAATTGAAGCCATTAAGGGCGCTGGGCTGAACGTCAAAGACTTTGCTATTGCGGGCGTTGACGGCGTCTCCGATGCTATCCACGCGGTGCAGGACGGGGAG
This sequence comes from Klebsiella sp. 18074, assembly GCF_902705905.1. Taxonomy (NCBI): domain Bacteria; kingdom Pseudomonadati; phylum Pseudomonadota; class Gammaproteobacteria; order Enterobacterales; family Enterobacteriaceae; genus Klebsiella; species Klebsiella sp. 18074. Next base: position 96,948 of record NZ_CACSIS010000022.1, read on the forward strand.
ATGGTCTCCATCCTCCAGGATGCAAAAGGCCAAATACAGGGTTCTATCGACGTGGCCCTGCGGGCAGTGAAAGGCGAGAGCTACCAGCCGCAGTCGGAAATCTGGAAGCAGTACGCTAAAGACCTGAAATGGGATGGTGGTACGCAGAAGCACTACTATATTCCGTGGACCGTAGTCACCGCTGACAACGCGCAGCAGCTGCTGGACGCGCGTAAGTAATAACCTGTACCTCCTCTTCTCCTCCGGCACTTTCCTTGATAGGTATGCCGGGGGAGATATTTTTACCTCGTTATTTCAGCACGTTACTTTCCAGGTTTAACATCGGCTCTCCTGGTGGGGAGATCCCAGGTACCGCCCAGGCGTAAATACCGACATATTCCGGTTGTTGACTCGCGGCTTTTGCGGAACGTTGCGCCATCCCAGACCCAGTTTGCCATTCCCCAGCAATCCCCCAGACCGCGCCCTTTCTGGCTCATGAAAATCTCACCCTCGCCATATGATCCTACACGCGAATAGTGGGATTACCGTATGGCGGTAAGGAGTCAGTCTTATGAATTTTAAGACCGTTACCAGTGAGAAACAGCACGCCGGAATTCGTATGCTGAAATGCTACCTAGCCAATGACCACCGTGGGCATTTTGTGACAACCAGTGAAGCGGCAAACATGCCGGGGCAGGTATGGAGCTGCGTATCCTGTGGCTGCCGACTCATCTTCCATACCAGCACGCACGCTGATTCACCCTGGTTCGAACATGACCAGAGGACAGTAGCTGCCAGTACGTTGATGGGTTATGCGCATATTGACCCGGCAGTGAAAGCGGAGATACGCAGCAGAACATTACGCAGTCTTTTCAACACCCCAGATTCCCCGGTAATGTCGCTGGCCTGGTACTGCGTCTGGTCGCTAACCATTACAGCGGGGAAAAACGCTGCACCGCACCGCCTGCGGGACCGGTATTTACAGCATTGAGGAAGCCTGCTGGCAGAATAATCACACCTGAATTGCCCTGCTTGTTGGGAAGATGCCAAGCTGCAACACCGCATGATCCGCTACATTAGCGGCCATGATTTTAACATGTGGATAATGCACTGAAGTAGCAATACCCTGGCAAGATCCCCCTCTGTCAGGATAGATGCACCCCTATCGAAAATACTAATGACAAGATGGGACCCGATCGTGAAACGTATTTCACCAGAACGTAAATCAGCCGCACTGGCTAAATTACTGCCGCCCTACAACATGACCGTCACCGCAGTTGCACAGATGGAAGGGATATCAGAAGCTACCCTCTATAACTGGCGTAACAAGGCGAAAGCAGAGGGAATACCGGTGCCGGGTGCAGACAAAACCACAGACCAATGGTCAGCCGATGCCCGG
>NZ_CACSIS010000023.1:0-93649 GCF_902705905.1 Klebsiella sp. 18074
CAGAGACTTGGTATTCATTTTTCGTCCGAGGACGTTAAGAATCCATGTCACTTTGAGTGCCCACACAGATTGTCTGATAAATTGTTAAAGAGCAGTGCAACGCGGCTTTCGCTCACCGTTGCGAGGTGGCGTATATTACGCTTTCCTCTTTCAGAGTCAACCCTTTAATTCAGGATTTTTTCTCTTCAACCGAACCGGCTAGTTGGTGTGAAGTGATTCACATCCGCCGTGTCGATGGAGGCGCATTATAGGGAGCCCGCCGGGAATGACAAGCGGAAAAATACAATTTTATTTCAACCGCTCATCTTTTATACGTAACGCTTATTTTTGCTGCTTTTTGATGGCTGCCGGCAGATCTGCGAGGCTATTAAGCACCCAGTCAGCGGCATTTTCCGCATCAGCCGTGACCGGCTTGCCGGTGCGCACCAGCACTTTAGTGCCAATATCCGCCGCCAGAGCTGCCTGCATATCTTCAACTTTGTCGCCTACCATATAAGAAGCGGTCATATCTATATTAAGGTAGTCACGCGCGGAGATAAGCATCCCCGGATGCGGCTTACGGCAATCGCAGGTCTGGCGGTATTCTTCAACGGTGCCCTGCGGATGATGCGGACAATAGTAGATACCGTCCAGATCGACGCCGCGGTCGGCCAGCGACCAGTCCATCCATTCAGTCAGCGTTTCAAACTGCGCTTCGCTAAACTTACCGCGAGCGATACCGGACTGGTTGGTGACGACCACCAGAGCGAAGCCCATCTCCTTTAATTGACGCATTGCATCAATTACGCCATCGATAAATTCAAAATTATCGATTTCGTGGACATAGCCGTGATCGACATTAATCGTGCCATCACGGTCGAGAAAAATTGCGGGTACTGACTGTGCCACCGGTTTACTCCTGATAAAGGCTAGTCTGATTAGTATCGCATGTTTCCTGATGCAAGAAAGTGCTCATTATACAGAGCCGGATTGATTTAGACGTCTGGATGCCTTAACATCCATTTCATTGACAGGCATCGCCTGGACACGGCAGAAGAAAATGCCACGGCAAACGGCTAACCGATAATAAATAACTGATGATTAAACTTTCGAATATCACCAAAGTGTTCCAGCAGGGGAACCGCACCATACAGGCGCTGAACGATGTCAGCCTGCATGTTCCTGCCGGGCAAATTTACGGCGTTATCGGCGCATCCGGCGCCGGTAAGAGTACGCTGATTCGTTGCGTAAACCTCCTCGAGCGTCCAACTCAAGGCAGCGTACAGGTGGGTGGTCAGGAACTTACCGCGCTTTCTGAAAAAGAGCTCACCCGCGCACGCCGCCAGATAGGCATGATATTCCAGCACTTTAACCTGCTGTCATCACGTACCGTTTTCGGCAACGTGTCGCTCCCCCTCGAGCTGGACAATACCCCGCCGGCGGAGATTAAACGCCGCGTGACCGAGCTGCTGGATCTCGTCGGCCTGGCCGATAAGCATGATAGCTACCCGGCCAACCTCTCGGGCGGACAGAAGCAGCGCGTGGCGATTGCCCGTGCCCTGGCCAGCAATCCGAAGGTTCTGCTGTGTGACGAAGCCACCAGCGCGCTGGATCCGGCGACCACCCGCTCCATTCTGGAGCTGCTGAAGGATATCAACCGCCGCCTCGGCCTGACGATTCTGCTGATCACGCACGAGATGGACGTCGTCAAACGCATCTGCGACTGCGTCGCGGTCATCAGCAACGGGCAGCTGATCGAGCAGGATACGGTGAGCGAAGTCTTCTCTCATCCGAAAACCCCGCTGGCACAGCAGTTTATTCAATCAACGCTGCATCTGGATATTCCGGATGACTATCAGGCACGCCTGAAGCCCACCGCGCTCCCCGATAGCGTCCCGATGCTGCGTATGGAGTTTACCGGCCACTCCGTCGATGCTCCGCTGCTCTCTGAAACCGCCCGCCGCTTTAATGTAAATAACAACATTATCAGCGCGCAGATGGATTACGCCGGCGGCGTGAAGTTCGGCATTATGCTGACCGAGATGCACGGCACGCAGGAAGACACCCAGGCGGCAATCGCCTGGCTGCAGGAAAATTATGTAAAAGTAGAGGTACTGGGATATGTCTGAGGCAATGATCTGGCTGCTGTTGCGCGGCGTGTGGGAAACGCTGGCAATGACCTTTGTCTCCGGCTTTTTCGGTTTTGTCCTCGGCCTGCCGGTAGGCGTGCTGCTGTACGTCACCCGCCCGGGGCAGATTGCCGCTAACGCCAAACTCTACCGAACCCTGTCGGCGCTGGTGAACATCTTCCGCTCTATACCTTTTATTATCCTGCTGGTGTGGATGATTCCCTTTACCCGCGTGATTGTCGGTACGTCTATCGGCCTTCAGGCAGCCATTGTGCCGCTGACGGTTGGCGCCGCGCCGTTTATTGCACGTATGGTGGAGAACGCGCTGCTTGAGATCCCAACGGGTCTTATCGAAGCATCCCGCGCGATGGGTGCCACGCCGATGCAGATCGTGCGTAAGGTCCTGCTGCCTGAAGCGCTGCCGGGTCTGGTGAACGCCGCGACGATTACGCTCATTACCCTGGTCGGTTATTCCGCCATGGGCGGCGCGGTCGGCGCCGGTGGTCTGGGGCAGATTGGCTATCAGTACGGCTACATCGGCTACAACGCCACGGTAATGAATACCGTGCTGGTATTACTGGTTATTCTGGTTTATTTAATTCAATTCTCTGGCGACCGTATCGTCCGGGCTGTGACTCACAAATAACATTATCGACACAACATCGTTCAGGGGCCTCCGCGCGGCCTGGACGACGCGTGTACACACAGACTCTTACAGGAAGGAAATAGCATGGCCTTTAATTTTAAAACCTTTGCGGCAGTAGGTGCGTTGATCGGTTCTCTGGCTCTGGTGGGCTGCGGCCAGGATGAAAAAGATCCGAACCATATTAAAGTCGGAGTCATCGTGGGTGCTGAGCAGCAGGTTGCTGAAGTGGCGCAGAAAGTCGCTAAAGAGAAATATGGTCTCGACGTTGAGCTGGTCACGTTCAACGACTACGTTCTGCCGAACGAAGCGCTGAGCAAAGGCGACATCGACGTTAACGCCTTCCAGCACAAGCCTTACCTCGACCAGCAGATTAAAGACCGCGGCTATAAGCTGGTCGCCGTCGGCAACTCCTTTGTTTATCCGATTGCCGGCTACTCCAAGAAAATTAAAACCCTCGACGAACTGCAGCCGGGCTCCCAGATTGCCATTCCTAACGATCCGACTAACCTCGGCCGTTCTCTGCTGCTGCTGCAGCAGGCGGGTCTGATCAAGCTGAAAGAAGGCGTTGGCCTGCTGCCGACCTCTCTGGATATCATTGATAACCCGAAAAACCTGAAGATTGTTGAGCTGGAAGCACCGCAGCTGCCGCGCTCCCTCGACGATGCGCAAATTGCCCTGGCGGTTATCAATACCACCTATGCAAGCCAGATTGGTCTGACCCCGGCAAAAGACGGTATTTTTGTCGAAGGTAAAGACTCTCCGTACGTCAACCTGATTGTTGCTCGCGAAGACAACAAGGACGCGGAAAATGTTAAGAAATTTGTTCAGGCTTACCAGAGCGATGAAGTTTTTGAAGCCGCGAATAAAATCTTTAACGGCGGTGCAGTGAAAGGCTGGTAATCTTTTTTCACCGTAATATCATTCAGGACGGGCTTTATGCCCGTCTTGTCATTTATGCAAGCACCTGATTCAATAGCGCCCTGTTTTATTATTCATTGAGGAAATACTATGCGTGCTTTACCGGTCTGTTTGTTAGCACTCATGTTAAGCGGTTGCTCTATGCTAAGCAGATCTCCCGTCGAACCTGTACAAAGCACGGCAACGGCACCTGCCAAATCGGAACCGGCAAAACCCAAGGCCGTGCGCCCGGCACCGGTAAGGATCTATACCGATGCGTCAGCGCTGGTCGGCAAGCCTTTCCGCGACCTGGGTGAAGTCAGCGGTGAGTCATGCCAGGCCTCAAATCAGGATTCACCACCGAACATCCCTACCGCCCGCAAACGTCTGCAAATTAACGCCGCGAAAATGAAAGCTAACGCGGTCCTGCTGCACAGATGCGAAGTCACCAGCGGTACGCCGGGATGCTATCGCCAGGCCGTTTGCCTTGGCTCTGCGCTTAACGTTTCGGCGCAATGAGTTCTTTTGAGTTTGCGCAGATAGGTGTTATTCGCTCGCCGTATAAAGAAAAGTTTGCCGTACCTCGCCAGCCCGGGCTGGTTAAAAACGGCGGCGGTGAGCTGCATCTTCTGCCCCCCTATAACCAGGCCGACGCCGTGCGCGGCCTGGAAAACTTCAGCCATCTGTGGGTATTGTTTGTTTTTCATCAAACCATGGACGGCGGCTGGCGGCCTACCGTGCGCCCTCCTCGCCTCGGCGGCAATGCGCGAATGGGCGTTTTCGCCACGCGCTCAACCTTCCGGCCAAACCCCATCGGCATGTCGCTGGTCGAGCTCAAGGGCATTCGCTGCCAGAAAGATCGGGTGATACTCGAGCTAGGCAGCCTCGACCTGGTCGACGGTACGCCGGTCGTTGATATCAAACCCTATCTTCCGTTTGCCGAAGCGCTGCCGGATGCCAGCGCCAGCTACGCCCAGCAGGCGCCGCTGGCTGAAATGACGGTCAGCTTTACGCCGGAGATGGACGCGCAGCTTGCGCTGCTGGAAAAGCGCTACCCGCAGCTTAAAGCGTTCATTCGCGAAGTTCTGGCGCAGGACCCGCGCCCGGCCTATCGTAAAGAGGAAGAAGCAGGAAAAACTTACGCCGTCTGGCTGCTCGATTTTAACGTGCGCTGGCGCGTGATTGCGTCTGGTTTTGAAGTCTTTTCTCTGGAACCACGCTAATTTTATTTTCCTCTCTTTTGGCATCTTTGCCACACTGGTAAACTAAACCACTTTTTTGTTTCAGGCTGGCCCTCCAGCCTGTTCCGATCGTCCAAATGGAACCGTAACAACATGCGTACTAGCCAATATCTGCTCTCCACACAAAAGGAGACACCTGCCGACGCCGAAGTCATCAGCCATCAGCTGATGCTGCGCGCCGGGATGATCCGCAAGCTGGCCTCCGGATTATACATCTGGCTGCCAACCGGTCTGCGCGTTCTGAAAAAAGTCGAAAACATCGTGCGTGAAGAGATGAACAACGCCGGTGCTATCGAGGTGTCTATGCCGGTCGTTCAGCCGGCAGACCTGTGGCAGGAAAGCGGTCGCTGGGAGCAATACGGTCCGGAACTGCTGCGCTTCGTCGATCGCGGCGATCGTCCGTTCGTCCTCGGCCCAACGCATGAAGAGGTGATCACTGACCTGATCCGCAACGAGCTGAACTCTTATAAGCAGCTGCCGCTGAACTTCTTCCAGATCCAGACCAAGTTCCGCGATGAGGTTCGCCCGCGCTTTGGCGTGATGCGTTCGCGCGAGTTCCTGATGAAAGATGCCTACTCTTTCCATACGACTCAGGAATCGCTGCAGGAAACCTACGACGCGATGTATGCCGCCTACAGCAAAATCTTCTCCCGCATGGGTCTCGATTTCCGCGCGGTACAGGCTGACACCGGCTCTATCGGCGGAAGCGCATCGCACGAGTTCCAGGTTCTGGCGCAGAGCGGCGAAGATGACGTGATCTTCTCCGACAGCTCTGACTTTGCCGCCAATATCGAATTTGCCGAAGCCATTGCGCCGAAAGAGCCTCGCGCCGCCGCAGCTCAGGAAATGACGCTGGTCGATACGCCGAACGCCAAAACCATCGCCGAGCTGGTTGAGCAGTTTAATCTGCCGATTGAGAAGACCGTGAAAACGCTGCTGGTTAAAGCGGTGGAAGGCAGCGCTTATCCGCTGGTTGCCCTGCTGGTTCGCGGTGACCACGAGCTGAACGAAGTCAAAGCGGAGAAACTGCCGCAGGTTGCCAGCCCGCTGACTTTCGCCACCGAAGAAGAGATCCGCGCTATCGTCAAGGCAGGCCCTGGCTCTCTCGGTCCGGTCAACATGCCGGTTCCGGTCGTTATCGACCGTACCGTTGCGGCAATGAGCGATTTCGCCGCTGGCGCTAACGTTGATGGCCAACACTACTTCGGCATCAACTGGGATCGCGACGTTGCCACCCCGGAAGTCGCCGACATCCGTAACGTTGTCGCCGGCGACCCGAGCCCGGACGGTCAGGGTACGCTGCTGATCAAACGCGGCATCGAAGTCGGTCACATCTTCCAGCTGGGCACCAAGTACTCCCAGGCGCTGAACGCCTCGGTGCAGGGCGAAGATGGCCGCAACCAGGTGCTGACGATGGGCTGCTACGGCATCGGGGTCACCCGCGTGGTCGCCGCAGCTATCGAGCAGAACTATGACGATCGCGGCATCATCTGGCCGGAAGCTATCGCGCCTTTCCAGGTGGCGATTCTGCCGATGAACATGCACAAATCCTACCGCGTGCAGGAGCTGGCCGAGAAGCTGTATAGCGAACTGCGCGCCCAGGGCATTGAAGTCCTGATGGACGACCGCAAAGAGCGTCCGGGCGTGATGTTTGCCGATATGGAGCTGATCGGTATTCCGCACACCATCGTGCTGGGCGACCGCAACCTCGACAACGACGATATCGAATATAAGCATCGTCGCGTCGGTGAAAAACAGCTGATCAAAACGGGCGACATCGTGAATTACCTGGTTAACGCCATTAAAGGTTAATTCCACGCCTGAATGCAAAAAGGCCTCGCATCTGCGAGGCCTTTTTTATCGGTGCTACTTTTCTACTGGCTACAGTCTTTGCCGGGGATAAACTTCACGTCCTTATCCGCCGTCAGCGTTTTCACCATTTCACCGCTGTCAGGGTTAGGCTCGAGGGTAAAGTGCCCTTCCACCACCAGCAGCACCGGACGCGTATCCGTTCCGCGCGCGGCGGCATAATCACGTTCAAGCTGGGCATTATTGGCAACCGCAGTTCGTTTGCCGGTGGCACAATCGGTAAAGGTCGCCGCATCCGCCATATAGAAATACATGCCGCGCATCGCCATCGGCGTGGTCGGCAGGCTGGCTTTCACCGACTCGAGGGTATAGTTCAGCGTTGATTCAATCGGGTTGCCTTCGCGATCGAGCATCTCCAGCTTGTCGCCCTTCGCGCGATAGTAGGATTTCTCCCCTTTGCTATCGGTCAATACCAGCTTATCCGCGGTGCGGGCCCAGGTACCGTACGACGCAAACGACGACGGCTCGCGGGTCACGCCCTGGTAGCGTTCATTCATCACCCAGCTGCCGTCTTTTTCGAGAAACAGCGAGGTTTCGATGCCTTCGCAATCGGCGCACGGCAGTATCCCGCGCCAGCTCTGCTGCATCGGCTTCAGCTCCGTCAGCGCCGCCGGTTGCAGCGTCTCAACTTCTGCCCGATGATTGCAGCCAAACAGCGCAAAGAGCGAACAGGCTGCCGCCACTGAGAATATGATTTTCTTCACTGTAAATTCCTTATAATCCATGCCACCCGTTCGTCGCATGCCTACTGACGAACCTTCCCACGCAGCGCTTTGACCGATGATTTTTGCGACTTAGAAGCAAGCCGACGCTCTTTTGATGCTCGGGTTGGTCGCGTTTCCCGGCGACTTTTTTGCGCTACGGTTAATTCTTGTATCAGCGCAATCAGGCGAGCGATCGCCGCTTCGCGATTCATCTCCTGGCTGCGGTATTCCTGAGCCTTAATGATAACCACACCGTCGGCAGAAATTAAGTGGTGACTGGCGCTGAGCAAACGCTCCTTGTAGTACTCAGGCAGGCTCGAAGCCTTAATATCAAAGCGCAGGTGGATCGCGGTTGACGCTTTATTCACGTGCTGACCGCCCGCGCCCTGCGCGCGGATCCCCGTCAGGGAGACTTCATCCTCCGCAATAGAGACGCTGCGGCTAAAGGTAATCATGCCGCCGGCTGCCAGGCCGTTAAATGAATTTCCAGATTATTCTTAGCGTCGGATAACCAGATGCTGCCGTCCTGAATGGTGGCCTGCAAAATCATCGTGCGATCGGCAAAGGCGCCGAGCTGCTCCAGCTGCGCATCGTCCAGATACCAGACCGTCAGCTTGCGGAACTGCGCCATTTTACTCTTATTCTGCTGCCACCAAACCTCGGCCGCCCGGCTATTGTAGGCAAACAATGCGACTTCCTGCGAACGCGAGCAGGCTTTTTTAATCCGCTTGTCGTCCGGTAATCCGAGCTCAATCCACAGTTCGACGCCCAGATGATCGTTGAGCAGCCACAGCTCGGCCTCGTCATCCGAGGAGAGGCCGCGGGTAAACTGCAGCCGCTCGTCGGCATACTTAATCCACGCCAGCAGGCGCAGCATCATGCGCTCCTGGGTTTCAGACGGATGCTGCGCCAGCGTCAGGCTGGCATCAATAAACCGGTTGCGATCCATATCGGCTACATTTACCGTCGCTTTATAAATCGTCGCTTTCAGCGCCATGAAAAAACTCCTGAAAAAAATGGCGTACATTGTAGCGAAACTGGCGACAAAAGGCTGTCGACAATCGAGGGATCCTTTTTCATCCTGCTGATATTGCTTAAATGACTATGGTATAGTCACCTTGCTAAACAGAGTTTATCTTCGTAGGCTTAAACTTGCATCCCACGGTTGAGTCAGAATACTGACAGGAGGGCATGTGGACCAATATTGTGAGTTAATACGCAAGCGGTATGCGGAAATAGCCAGCGGAGACCTGGGGTATATCCCGAATGCGCTGGGTTGCGTGTTGAAAGTATTGAATGAAATTGCGGCGGATGAGGCCCTTTCGGAGTCAGTCAGGGAAAAGGCCGCCTATGCGGCAGCAAACTTACTGGTGAGCGATTATGTCAATGAATGATACTTATCAACCCATCAACTGCGATGATTATGACAATCTCGAACTTGCCTGCCAGCATCATCTGGTGCTGACGCTGGCGCTCAAAGATGGTGAGCAGCTGCAGGCGAAGGCAAACGATCTTATCTCGCGCAAAAATATCGAGTATCTGGTGGTGGAACTTGGCGACAACAGTCGCGAGCTACGCCTGGATACCATCGCCAGCTTCAGCCACCCGGAAATCGGTACCGTGGTGGTGAGTGAGTCCTGAATAAAAACGGGTGGCTTAGCCGCCCGTTTTCCTCCATACCAGCCGTACGCCCTCGCTATCCTGCGCTTCTCCTTCACGGGTAATAAACAGCAAATCCGCGGCAGCAATGAGCGTTTCGCCGTAAAACAGCAGCGGCGTGGTATCGCGGCGCCAGGGCGCGATACCCAGCTCCTGCCAGATTTTCTTCAGCTTGCGCCCGCCGTGACGACCGACGATATGCAGATTGCCGCCGGCACGAAAGCGCACCGTCACCGCTTCGCCGGCGAGCGGAGCGCGCAGCGCCCCTCCGGCAAGCAGCAATAGCTCGCCCATCCCCTCCGGCAGCCGCAGCGGCTGACGGCTATCGGGCCATGAGAGCACCGCCTCCGTCTGGCCGGGGAGATATTTCACCCACCACAGCCGCTGCCGGTAGCGGCGAACGGTAAAGTCGCCGAGACGCAGGCAGGGAAACGCATCCTCCCGCGCCAGGGCAACCTCACGCCAGATCCGTTCCGGCATCTCGCGGGATGGCATCGGCGCGTTGTGCCACGCCAGCCAGCGGCGCAGCAGAGCGGCGCGGCGCGCGGCGCTCGCGGCGGCCAAAGGTTCAATCGCTAAGGTTCCGTCATCCGCCATCAGCGACGCCAGCTCTTCTGCCAGCATCTCGTCCAGCAGGCTCTCCTGTTCAGCACAGAGGTCGGCGCTACGAGCCACCGCCTCGGCGAAGTGCGGCCAGCGGGCGCTAAGCCGAGGAATAATCTGCAAACGCAGAAAGTTGCGATCGTAGGTATCGTCCTGGTTGCTCTCATCCTCAATCCAGCTGAGCTGATGGCGCAGCGCCCACTGGTGTAGCGCTTCCCGGCGGGTATGGAGCAGCGGACGCAGCAGCAGAGTGTCAGAAAAGGCGGAAGACGCGGCCATCGCCGACAGCCCGGTCGGGCCGCTGCCGCGCTTGAGCGCCAGCAGGAAGGTTTCACACTGATCGTCGAGATGCTGGGCCGTCACCAGCACCTCTCCCGGCTCGAGGGCCGTTCGGAAGGCCTGGTAGCGCGCCTCCCGGGCGTGCGCCTCGACTCCCAGACCGGTATCCGCCAGCACCACGCGCTCGACCACCAGCGGGACCTGCCACTGCTGGCACAGCTGCTGGCAGTGCGCGACCCAATCGTCGGCGTTGGCGCTCAGGCCATGATGAATATGGATAGCTCGCAGCCTTAACGTCGGATCCTGCGCGCGCCAGCAGACCAGCTGGTGGAGCAGAACCGTTGAATCGAGGCCGCCGCTGAAGGCCACCAAAAACTGGCGGTGCGGCTGAAGGTTTTGCGCAATATCTGGGGTCATCTTCATGATAGTGCTGGCTGAGAGGAGATAGCCCGGCACGTTACCGGCCGGGGCCATCTCTGGCAAGGACTACTGCTGATAAATTTCCAGCGGCAGACCGTCAGGGTCGTTAAAGAAGGTAAAGCGCTTATCGGTGAAGGGATCGATACGTATCGCTTCACACTTCACGCCGTGGGCCTCAAGGTGGGCCACCGACGCGTCAATATCATCCACGCTGAAGGCCAGGTGACGCAGGCCGCAGGCCTCAGGGCGCGACGGACGGGCCGGAGGCAAAGGAAAGGAGAAGAGCTCAATGACGTACTCCCCGTTCAGCGCCAGATCCCCCTTCCACGAGTCGCGCTCTTCGCGGTAGAACTCGCTCTGCAGCGTAAACCCGAGAATATCGCAGTAGAAGGCTTTGCTCTGCACATAGTTGCTCGCAATGATGGCAATATGGTGAACCCGTTTTAAACCTAGCATGTTTACCCCTCAGTTAATATCAACCAGGTTACTCGCACCGATTACTGCGGCGCAAGCCGCGAGCTATTTTTATTTCACCCCGCCGCTTGTGCAAAACTTATCCGGACGAAGGAGTGGGAAAATATAATTTATTTTCAACAAATTACATAATTAAACTATGTTAACGCGGCCCAAAACCTGATTCGATTCAGAAATAGAATACCTGGAGGATGAAAATGGTCATAAAACAGCCATCAAATGACCTCCCGCAAGTCATCGTGGCCTCACAAGGTATAATCTTCCTGATTTCAGTACCTCAGACACTGTTTTTCCCGCGATGCGGGGGAAACGATCATCAAAATCGAATCGCTACGTCTTAAGTCCAGGTCGATACCCAGAGAGGCCAAGCCATGAAGCGAGTTTTGATTGTTGGCGGTTATGGCAATGCAGGGAAATGCATTGTCGAGATGCTATTGGATGCCAGCGATGCTGCCCTTGTCGTAGCAGGGCGGAACGAAATGCGAGGCAGACAATTCATCGAGGAAAAAAACGTTGCTCCTGACCGGCTAACCTTTCTGGCATTGGATGCAACCGATCCTGAGTCGATGTTTAAGGCAGCGGATGGCGTTGATCTTGTCGTTATGGCCTCAGGAACGTCCATGTTTGCTGAAGCCACCGTCCGCTCGACATTGCAAGCCAGTACTGATTATATCGACCTTCAAGTTAATGCTGGAAAAACCCGGGTATTGCAGGAGATTGATCCTTTGGCTAAAAGTCAGGGGCGCTGTGTTATAACCGATGCGGGTTTTCATCCTGGATTACCTGCGGCCATGGTTCGGTATCTCATTTCCCGGGTACCAACGCTGACTACCGCGCGCATTTCCAGCCTTATCGCTATTGACTGGCATCAGTCTATGCCGATATCGGCATCAACAGTTGAAGAGTTCGTTGACGAGTTTCGCGATTTTGCATACGAAGAGTATGCTGATGGCCACTGGCGGGCCGCAGGAAAACCGCGGCGTGTCGTTTTCCCTTCGCCCTTTGGCCGCCGCTTGTGTACGGCAATGGGGCTTGCTGAAATGCACGAAATCACATCTTCATATCCTCAATTGACTGACGCCGGATTCTGGGTTGCAGGCTTTAACCCCGTCACTGATTTTCTGGCTATTCCACTGGCTTTTGTCGGGATGCGCTATTTTCCGAAACACCTCAAGCGCCCACTGAGCCGGCTTTTGCAAGGGTCATTGCTGCATTTTTCCCGGCCTCCCTATGGTGTGGTTCTACAACTTGACGGTAAGGCTGGGGTATCTGCGGAAGGTCCATTGATGCGAATCTCGCATCCAGATGCTTATGTCGTCACAGCCGCGCCAGTAGTGGCTACTATTCTGCAACTACTTGATGGTTCCATCAGTACGCCGGGTGTTCATCTCCAGGCCACAATCGTCGATATAGAACGATTCTTCGTGGATTTAGCACGCCTGGGTCTTCGAATCGAAGTCTTCATTTGAACTATTCGCTAATGAAGCAGCCCTTTGCAATGTTCGACGCTGCAGATTTACCGCTTATCATCACGGTAGAAATAGAAATACGATACCGTTTTCTTTGCCGATGCTTTATGCGACTTCTGTCCCCAGTGAGCGCACGTCTACCTCCCGGCGTTAAAAAGAATTAACCCCATGTTAAGTAATGAGGTTAGCTCCCTGTACTCTTTGCGCGAATAACTTAATGTGGGGTATCTTTTAAGACGCGTATGCGATATACCCCATCCTCGCCGCGCTTCGCCCCGTGAATGTCGGTTTCAAAGCCCGGATAATGGCGCCCAATGGAGCACAGCATCAGCAGGAAATCGAGCACCGCGCGGCTCTCCTCGGTAATCATCTCCCCGGGCATCAGCAGCGGCACGCCCGGTGGATACGGCAGGATCATGTTAGCGGATATGCGCCCAACCAGATTTTCCAGCTCAATGGTCTCCACCTCGCCTTTGATTTGCCGCTGCCAGGCCTGGTGCGGCGTCATCTTCATTTCCGGCAGGACGTCGAAGGCGCTCAGCATCAGCTGCGAAAGCTGGTGCTGACGGATCAGACGATGGATCCCCTGGGCCAGATCCTGAATGCGCATATTGCGGTAGAAATCCGGGTCTTCGGCGTAGAGATCCGGCAGCATATTCTTCACCCGCAGATTAAGATCGTAGGCGCGTTTAAACTCCGTCAGGCCACGCAGCAGCCCCATCGCCCGGGTTTTGTCGATGCCAATGCTGAAAAGGAACAGCAGGTTATAGGGCCCGGTTTTTTCCACCACCACGCCGCGCTCATCGAGGAACTTCGCCACCAGCGCGGCCGGGATGCCTTCGTCATCCATATTGCCCTGCTCATCCATCCCCGGCGTCAGGATCGTCACCTTAACCGGATCGAGGAACATATGGTCGTCATCGGCATCCTGAAAACCGTGCCACTGCTCACCGGTAGCAACCGGCCAGCACCGGGTCTCGGCAATATCTTCCGGCTGCCAGATATCAAAGAACCAGCCGTCCGCCTCTTCGCGCAGGCGCTGTACCTCTTTGCGAAAATCCAGAGCCCGCTCTATCGAGCGCTGGATCAGACGCTTGCCCGAATTCCCGCGCAGCATTGCCGCGGCGGTTTCAATCGAGGCGACGATGGGATAGCTCGGCGAGGTAGAGGTATGCATCATAAAGGCTTCATTGAAGGTCTCTTCGTCATAGCTGCCTTTAATATGGATCAGCGAAGCCTGCGACAGCGCCGCCAGCATTTTGTGCGTCGACTGGGTTTCAAAGATAACCTTTCCCGGCACGCGATCGCCGCTCATGCCACTCTTCCCCTGATAAATCGGGTGGAAATGGGTATAGGGCACCCACGCAGAGTCAAAGTGGATAGAGGGGACGTCGAGCGTCTCTTTTATCCAGGTGGTGTTATACAGCAGGCCGTCGTAGGTGGAGTTGGTGATCACCGCATGTACCGGCCACTGCGCCCCGCCCGTCGTGCTCACCTTGTGCTGAATGCTGTCGCGGGTAAACTCCCGCTTCGGGATGCCGCCGAGGATCCCCAGCGCATTGCGCGTCGGCTTCAGCCACAGCGGGACGACGTCGCTCATCATCAGCAGATGCGCCAGCGACTTGTGGCAGTTGCGATCGATAAGCAGCGTGCTCCCCGCCGGGGCAGAGTACATGCCGACAATTTTGTTCGACGTTGAGGTGCCGTTAGTCACCATGTAGCTCTGCTCCGCACCGAAGGCGCGGGCGATATACTCTTCCGCCTCCAGGTGCGGCCCGGAGTGATCGAGCAGCGATCCCAGCTCCGTCACGGAAATGGAGACGTCGGCCTTGAGCGTATTGCCGCCAAAGAAATCATAAAACAGGCAGCCTACCGGGCTTTTCTGGTAGGCGCTGCCGCCCATATGTCCCGGTGTGCAGAAGGTATATTTACCCTCCTGGACGTAGTTGAACAGCGCTTTGGTAAACGGCGGCGTGATGTTGTCGAGATACTCGCGGGTGTACTGGCCGATGCGGGTGGCAATCTCCTGCGCAAGGCCGAGAGCATACTCGAAGAACCACAGCGTCATACGCAGATCCTGGCCGCTGACGTCCATCGTCGAATGCGCGTTGATAAACGCGTACAGCGGAAGATATTCGTTGAGCTGATTAATATCGCTGCACAGCTCGACGTTATACTCATCCCAGTCAAAAATGACGCCGCAGATCCGCGGATTGTGTTCGATAAACTGCAGCAGGTCGGCGCTATTCTGCGGCCAGATGGTCTGAAAGCCTTGCTGTTGCAGGGCGACTTCCAGTTCTTTAACCGGTTCGTCTTTGTGATAGACGCCGTGGGGACCCATGATGGCAATGATATTCACGCATTCCTCCTGGAATAGACCTAAGGCAGGCATCATAGCAACCGCGCCTGCGTATCGCACATAAAAAAGGGCCGGAAAATCCGGCCCTTTTTACTGCATAACGCAAGGAATAATCAGGCGTAGCCGTAGTTCATCAGACGCTGATAGCGACGGTTTAACAGCTCTTCTTCGCTCAGGATATCGAGGTCCGCCAGATCGGCCAGCAGCTGCGCTTTCAGGCTTGCAGCGATGGCTTCCGGATTGCGATGCGCGCCGCCCAGCGGCTCCGGAATAATGGAGTCGATAAGCTTCAGCTCTTTCAGACGCGGGGCAACGATCCCCATGGCTTCAGCCGCCAGCGGGGCTTTGTCCGCGCTTTTCCACAGAATGGAGGCGCAGCCTTCCGGTGAAATAACGGAATAGGTGCTGTACTGCAGCATATTCACTTTGTCACCGACGCCAATCGCCAGCGCGCCGCCGGAGCCGCCTTCGCCGATAACAGTGCAGATGACCGGTACGCTCAGGCGCGACATTTCACGCAGGTTACGGGCAATCGCTTCCGACTGGCCGCGCTCTTCCGCGCCAACGCCCGGGTAGGCACCAGGGGTGTCGATAAAGGTGATGATCGGCATTTTAAAACGCTCAGCCATCTCCATCAGACGCAGCGCCTTACGGTAGCCTTCCGGTGCCGGCATGCCAAAGTTGCGACGAATTTTCTCTTTCGTCTCGCGCCCTTTCTGGTGGCCGATAATCATCACCGGACGCCCGTCCAGACGCGCAATACCGCCGACGATAGCTTTATCATCAGCGTAGGCACGGTCGCCGGCCAGTTCGTCAAACTCGTCGAACGCCAGGCGGACATAATCCAGGGTGTATGGGCGACGTGGATGGCGTGCCAGCTGAGCAACCTGCCATGCGCCGAGATCGGCGAAGATTTTACGCGTCAGCTCTACGCTTTTTTCACGCAGACGATGCACTTCTTCATCGATGTTAATATCGAGTTTCTCATCCTGACGGCTTACTGCAGTCAGGGAATCGATTTTCGCTTCCAGCTCTGCAATCGGCTGTTCAAAATCAAGGAAATTCAGACTCATAGTATTCCTGTATTAGTCAAACTCCAGTTCCACCTGCTCCGAGCCGATAAGGCCACGCAGATCGTTGAGTAAACGATCGCTCGGAGAGACGCGCCATGTTGCGCCGAAGCGCAGCCGCGCGCGCGCATCCGCCCTCTGATAGTAGAGGTGCACTGGAATAGTTCCCGAACGGTGGGGTTCCAGAGACTGACGGAGTCGGTTTAAAAGCTGGTCATCAATTTGCCTGTCCGTCAGCGAGATAGCAAGCCCGCGAGCATATTTTTCCCGGGCTTCGTCAATGTCCATCACTTCGCGGGCGGTCATTTTAAGCCCCCCGCTGAAGTCATCAAAGCTGACCTGTCCGCTGACGATAAGTATGCGGTCTTTTTCCAGCAATTGCTGATATTTATCCAGAGCGTCGGTGAATAACATCACCTCCAGACGCCCGGAACGGTCATCCAAAGTACAGATGCCGATACGATTGCCGCGCTTGGTGACCATTACCCGCGCAGCAATAACGAGCCCCGCCGCCGTAGTCACTTTACCACGATCGGTCGGATGCATGTCTTTGAGCCTGACGCCGCCTACGTAGCGCTCGATCTCTTTCAAATACTGGTTGATCGGGTGACCGGTCAGATACAGCCCCAGGGTCTCCCTTTCGCCATCGAGCACCACCTGCTCCGGCCACGGCTGGCAGTTAGCGTAGGATTGCTCGATTTGTTCCGGCTCTTCCGCCAGCACGCCGAACATGTCGGCCTGGCCAATGGCCTCGGCTTTTGCGTGCTGATCGGCGGCCTTCAGGGCGTCGCCAAGCGAATTCATCAGCGCCGCGCGATGCGGCCCGAGGCGGTCAAACGCCCCGGACATAATCAGTTTTTCCAGCACCCGGCGGTTGAGTTTTTTGGTATCGGTACGGGCGCAAAGATCGAAGAGCTCGCGGAAATAGCCGCCTTCGTTACGCGCTTCGATAATCGCTTCGATCGGACCTTCGCCGACGCCTTTAATTGCCCCAATGCCGTAGACGATTTCACCCTCGTCATTAACGTGGAAATGGTACAGGCCGGAGTTAATGTCAGGCGGCAGGATTTTCAGCCCCATCCGCCAGCACTCATCCACCAGCCCAACCACCTTCTCGGTGTTGTCCATATCCGCCGTCATTACCGCGGCCATAAACTCTGCCGGATAGTGCGCCTTCAGCCACAGCGTCTGGTAGGAGACCAGCGCATAGGCCGCGGAGTGCGATTTGTTAAATCCGTAACCGGCGAATTTCTCCACCAGGTCGAAGATTTTCATCGCCAGCTCGCCATCAACGCCGTTTTTCTTTGCCCCTTCCTCGAAGGTGCCGCGCTGCTTGGCCATCTCCTCCGGCTTTTTCTTACCCATCGCACGACGCAGCATATCCGCGCCGCCGAGCGTATAGCCGGAAAGCTCCTGCGCGATCTGCATGACCTGTTCCTGGTACAGGATAATGCCGTAGGTCGGCTCAAGTACCGTCTTCAGACACTCATGCTGCCACTGCACGTCCGGATAGGAGATCTCCTCCCGGCCGTGCTTACGGTCGATAAAGTTATCCACCATCCCTGATTGCAGCGGACCGGGACGGAACAGCGCCACGAGGGCGATCATATCTTCGAAGCAGTCCGGCTGCAGACGTTTGATCAGATCTTTCATGCCGCGCGATTCAAGCTGGAAAACCGCGGTGGTTTCCGAGCGCTGCAGCATATCAAAACTTTTCTTATCTTCCAGCGGAATGGCGGCGATATCCAGCGGCTCTTCGCCGTTCTTCGCGCGCCGCTTGTTGATCATCTCCAGCGCCCAGTTGATGATCGTCAGCGTACGCAGGCCGAGGAAGTCAAACTTGACCAGCCCCGCATATTCCACGTCGTTCTTATCAAACTGGGTGACCGGATGCAGCCCGGCCTCATCGCAGTACAGCGGGGCAAAATCGGTGATTTTGGTCGGGGCGATAACTACCCCGCCCGCGTGCTTACCGGCGTTACGCGTGACGCCTTCCAGCTTGCGCGCCATATCGATCAGCGCCTTGACCTCTTCGTCAGCTTCGTAGATTTCCGGCAGCTGCGGTTCGGCTTCAAAGGCTTTCGCCAGGGTCATCCCCGGATCCGGCGGCACCAGTTTTGAGATGCGATCGACGAAGCCATACGGATGGCCCAGCACGCGGCCGACGTCGCGGATAACCGCTTTTGCCGCCATCGTACCGAAGGTAATAATCTGCGATACCGCATCGCGGCCGTACATGTCCGCGACGTGCTCGATAACCTGATCGCGCTTTTCCATACAGAAGTCGACGTCAAAGTCGGGCATCGACACGCGCTCCGGGTTCAGGAAGCGTTCGAACAGCAGATCGAACTCCAGCGGATCGAGATCGGTAATTTTCAGCGCGTAGGCCACCAACGAGCCGGCGCCGGAGCCTCGTCCAGGACCAACAGGCACGCCGTTATCCTTCGACCACTGGATAAATTCCATCACGATCAGGAAGTAGCCAGGGAAGCCCATCTGGTTGATAACCTGCAGTTCGATCTCCAGACGTTCATCATATTCCGGGCGCTTCTCTTTGCGCACGGCTTCGTCGGGGAACAAGAATTCCAGGCGCTCTTCCAGACCCTCTTTCGATTTCAATACCAGGAAATCTTCAGTCGTCATCTCGCCGGTCGGGAACTGCGGCAGAAAGTATTCGCCAAGACGCACGGTGACGTTACAGCGTTTGGCAATTTCTACGCTATTTTCCAGCGCCTCGGGGAGATCGGAGAACAGCTCGCACATCTCATCTTCGCTGCGCATATACTGCTGCGGCGAATAGTTACGCGGGCGCTTCGGATCGTCGAGGGTAAAGCCGTCATGGATCGCCACGCGGATTTCATGCGCGTCGAAGTCGCCGGTCTCGAGGAAGCGCACGTCGTTCGTCGCCACCACCGGCAGCCCGCGCTCCTCCGCCAGCTGGACGGCGGCGTGCAGATAGGTCTCTTCGTTCGCCCGACCAGTGCGGATCAGCTCCAGATAGTAGCGATTGGGGAAGTGCTCTTCGTAGAAGTCGACGCACTGTTCAACCAGCGCCGCGTTGCCGCGCGTCATGCACACGCCGACGTCGCCTTTGCGCGCGCCGGAGAGCAGAATCAGCCCTTCCTGATGCTCAACCAGCCAGTCCCTGTCGATCCACGGCCCGAGAGCACCGTAACCGCGCTGATAGGCGCGGGAAATCAGCAGGGTGAGGTTTTGGTAACCGGCGTTATCGGCCGCCAGGACGGTAATTTCGGTCAGCTCATCGCCCAGCAGATCGCACTGGACGTGAAAATCCGCGCCGACGATCGGCTTGATCCCGGCTCCGTGTCCCGCTCCGTAGAACTTCACCAGCCCGCACAGGTTGGTAAAATCGGTGATCGCCAGCGCCGGCATGCCTAACGAGGCCACCTTTTTCACCAGCGGCCCGGTTTTCGCCAGCCCATCGATCATGGAATAGTCGCTGTGCACCCTGAGGTGTACGAAACGTGGTTCAGCCATCTTCAGATTCCGCGTTACTTGATTGCGTATTGATTCAGGACGCGAGGCCCAGCGCGCGTTTTACCGGGCCGAAACTGCGCCGATGATGCTCTGTTGCGCCATGCTCTATCAGCTTTTCCAGATGGAAAGCGGTGGGATAGCCTTTATGCTGCGCAAAGCCGTATTGAGGAAATTCCAGATCCAGCGTCACCATCTCCGCATCGCGCGTGACTTTAGCCAGAATAGACGCCGCGCTGATTTCCGCCACCCGGCTATCGCCTTTAACAACCGCCAGCGACGGGGCCGGCAGCGGCGGACAGCGGTTACCGTCAATCAGCACGAACTCCGGCGCTATGTGTAAGCCGGCGACGGCGCGCTGCATGGCCAGCATCGTTGCGTGCAGGATATTCAGCTCGTCGATCTCGTGCGGCTCCGCGCGGCCAAGGCTCCATGACAGGGCCTTCTCTTTGATCTCATCGAACAGCGCCAGGCGACGCTTTTCGCTTAATTTTTTGGAGTCATTCAGGCCAATAATCGGCTTTGCCGGATCGAGGATCACCGCTGCGGTGACGACCGCACCAACCAGCGGCCCGCGTCCAACTTCATCAACGCCGGCAACAAGGTGGGTATGCGGATAGACAAACTCAATCATTTTACTAACTCCAGTACCGCGTCCGCCGCCTGCTCATCAGCATTACAGCGAATTTGTTGATGCAGCGCGCGGAAGGTGTCGTGCATTTCATGGCTGGTTTTGCCGTCGGCCAGCAGCGGCCGCAGCGCATCGGCGAGCAGCTGCGGCTGACACTCATCCTGCAGCAGCTCTTTAACCAGCTCGCGCCCGGCCAGCAGGTTGGGTAGCGAAACGTAATCGGTTTTCACCAGCCGCTTCGCCAGCCAGAAGGTAAACGGCTTCATGCGGTAGCCAACGACCATCGGACATTTGGCCAGCATGCACTCCAGCGCCGCCGTCCCGGAGGCGAGCAGCGCGGCATCGCTGGCGATCATCGCATCACGCGCCTGACCATCCAGCAGGTGAACCGGGAGATCCGGCGCCGTTTCGGCTTTGATACGTTCAAACTGTTCGCGCCTTTTGGCGTTCACCAGCGGGACTAATACTTCCAGGCCGGGATAGTGGCCGCGCAAAATCTGCGCGGTTTTGAGGAAGTCCGCGCTGAGCATTTCAACTTCTGCCCCGCGGCTCCCCGGCAGCAGCGCCAGGCAGTGCGCGTCCCGGGCAATGCCCAGGCGGTCGCGCGCGGCGCCTTTATCCGGATCCAGCGGCATCGCATCCGCCATAGTGTGGCCGATGAAGCGGCAGGGAACGTTAAATTTGTCGTAAAACGCTTTTTCGAAAGGCAGAAATGCCAGCACCAGATCGGTCGATCTGCCAATTTTGAAAACGCGTTTTTGTCGCCATGCCCAAACGGACGGGCTGACGTAATGGATAGTCCTGATGCCCTGCTTTTTCAGGTTGCCTTCGAGAGTGATATTGAAGTCCGGCGCGTCGATACCAACAAAAACATCGGGACGCAGCTCGCCGAAGCGGCGGGTGAGATCGGCGCGAATGTGCAGCAGGCGGCGCAAGCGACCAAGCACTTCAACAATGCCCATCACCGCCAGCTCTTCCATTTCATACCAGGCTTCGCAGCCCTCGGCCTGCATTAGCGGCCCCGCCACGCCAACAAAGCGCGCATCGGGAATGCGAGCCTTGAGCGCGCGGATCAGACCGGCACCAAGAATATCGCCGGAGGTTTCTCCGGCGACCAGGGCAATAGTCAGGGGACGCTGTGCAGCCATTAACGAATCAGGCCGCGGGTTGAGCGGGCAAAGAAGTCGTAAAATGGCTGAGCTTCAGGATGCTGAGCCGCCAGTTCGGCGATTTCCGGCTTGGCTTCGTCCAGCGTTTTGCCGCTGCGGTACAGCAGCTTATACGCGTTACGAATGGCGGTGATCGCTTCACGGCTGAAGCCGCGGCGTTTCAGGCCTTCGATATTGACGCCAAACGGCGTCGCGTGGTTGCCCTGGGCAATAACGAACGGCGGAACGTCCTGCGCAACGCCGGAGCAGCCGCCAACCATCACGTGGGCACCGATAATGCAGAACTGATGCACCGCGGTCATACCGCCGATGATAACGTAATCATCCAGCGAGACGTGCCCGGCCAGGGTCGCGTTATTGGCCAGAATGCAGCGATCGCCAACCGTACAATCATGCGCCACGTGGGCGTTGATCATCAGCAGGTTATCGCTGCCCACCTTCGTTAATCCACCGCCCTGTACTGTACCGCGATGAATGGTGACGCTTTCGCGGATGCGGTTGCGATCGCCAATTTCCACACGCGTCGGTTCGCCAGCATATTTCAGATCCTGGTTAACTTCGCCGATGGAAGCGAACTGATAGATCTCATTATCGCGGCCAATCGTGGTATGGCCGTTAACGACAACATGAGACTTCAGTACTGTACCTTCGCCAATCACGACGTTAGCACCAACAATACAAAAGGGACCAATGTGAGCGTTAGCACCGATAACGGCACCTTCTTCTACAATGGCTGAAGGATGAATAAAGGCGGTTTTATCAATCACGTATCAGGCCTCCCGGCTACGCGCACACATCATCGTTGCTTCGCAAACCACTTTCCCGTCAACCGTCGCGACGCCTTTAAAACGCGTCAGGCCGCGGCGGGTTTTCTCAAAAGTGACTTCCATAATCATCTGATCGCCTGGTACTACCGGACGTTTGAAACGCGCTTCATCAATCCCGGCAAAATAGTACAGTTCGCCCGGCTCGAGCTTACCCACGCTTTTGAATGCCAGGATGCCGGTGGCCTGGGCCATAGCTTCCAGAATCAGTACGCCTGGTAAAATCGGTTTACCAGGGAAATGCCCCTGGAAAAACGGCTCGTTAACAGAAACATTTTTTACTGCGCGCAGAAAACGACCTTCTTCAAAATCCAGCACGCGGTCTACCAGCAGGAACGGGTAACGGTGAGGCAGAAGTTCCAGAATCTCTTCAATGTGCAGAGTATGAGTGTCAGTAGTCAAAATACTCTTCCTGTCTAAATATACTAAAAGGCAATAATAACACGGCCTGCGGCAATCTTATGAATGCAACAGGCCGAAAATTTTCACGCTTCACCTTCCAGGCAGCCGCTTTATCGGCTACGTGGCATGATTCGCGTTTGGCTGGGTGCGCTAATCTT
The DNA here is from genome assembly GCF_902705905.1 of Klebsiella sp. 18074. Classification (NCBI taxonomy): domain Bacteria; kingdom Pseudomonadati; phylum Pseudomonadota; class Gammaproteobacteria; order Enterobacterales; family Enterobacteriaceae; genus Klebsiella; species Klebsiella sp. 18074. Next base: position 22,478 of record NZ_CACSIS010000023.1, read on the forward strand.
GTTGATTAACCTTGCGCTCAACTGCTTTGAGTCGCTTGCTCATATCATCAATATTCATCACCAGCGCGGCTGTTTTACGCCAAACCTTATTCGGTTGCAGCGGGATACCCGAAGAGTAAACGCCAGGTTCGGTGATAGGACGCATAACCATCCCCATCCCCGTGACGGTCACTTTGTCACAGATTTCCATATGGCCGTTGATCACGCTGGCACCACCAATCATGCAGTAGCGGCCGATTTTCAGGCTGCCCGCCATGATAACGCCGCCAGCAACGGCGGTATTGTCGCCAATCACGACGTTGTGCGCAATCTGGCACTGGTTGTCGATAATGACGCCATTACCGATCGAGGTGTCATCCAGCGCACCGCGGTCGATGGTGGTACAGGCGCCGATCTCCACGCGATCGCCAATAATGACGCGACCCAGCTGCGGGATCTTCACCCAGTTACCGCGATCGTTGGCGTAACCGAAACCGTCTGCACCGATCACGGTGCCGGACTGGATCAGACAATTTTCGCCGATCTCAATCTCGTGATAAACGGTGACGTTGGCCCATAAACGCGAGCCGGCGCCAATTTTTGTCTTTTTACCAACGAAGCATCCGGCGCCGATAACCACGTTATCGCCGAGCTCTACGTCGGATTCGATAACGGCGTTAGGGCCGATCGCTACGTTCTTACCCAGCTTCGCCGTGGCATCAATGACCGCGCTGGGCGCGACATTCTGCGCCGGCTGCGGCGTGGTATCAAGTATTTGAGCCATGCGGGCGTAGGTCAGGTAGGGATTACGCACTACCAGCGCGGCGCCGTGGGCAAAAGGTAAATCATCCTGCGTCATAACAACGGCAGAAGCCTGGCAATCGGCCAGGCGATCACGGTATTTAGGATTTACCATGAACGTAATATGGCCCGCTTTTGCGGCCTGCATGGATGCAACGCCGGTGATGACGATATCGCCATCACCGTGTAATTCTGCATCCAACTGCTGCGCAAGATCAGCCAGTCGAATTGAAGGCATTACTTAGTTAACCTGTTTCAGCACATCAGCGGTGATGTCTTTTACATCGCTGCTGTTGTATGCAACGGCATTAGAATCTACAACCAGATCGATGCTCTGGCTGTTCGCGACGCTTTTCACAGCAGTCTGGATACGGGTAACCAGCTTGCCACGTTCTTCGTTAGAACGACGTGAACGATCCTGCTCAAAAGACTGTGCCTTCTGAGAGAAAGTCTGGCGCTGAGCCATTACGTCTTTTTCCAGCTTGGTACGATCGGCGCCCGGCTTCATGGACTGCAGACGCTGCATTTTAGACTGCAGGTCACCTTCCATACGCTGCAGCTCGCTCGCGCGGCCTTTGAACTCGTTTTCCAGCGTATTAGAAACGCCTGTTTTCTGGGCAACCTGTTGGAACAGGCTGTTCATGTTTACCATTGCAATTTTATCTGCCGCCTGTGCGGAAGTTACCATTGCTAAACCCAGACCTGCAGCTAATAACCACTTTTTCACAATTAACTCCTTACCATCCCATGAGTACCCAGGGGTACCGTTATTTGCGTGGCCAGGCGACAACCGAAGTTATCGCCTAAAGTCAGCGCGATACTGCACTTACATTCCTTTGTAGCCCACAGTTACCAGGTTTTACCAATGTTAAACTGGAACTGCTCGGCTTTGTCTCCCTCGTACTTTTTAAACGGTTGGGCGTAGGAGAATACCAACGGCCCCAACGGCGACATCCACTGTACCGCAATACCTGCGGACATACGGATGTTGCTCGGATCGCCATAATCCGGATAGCCACCGTACGCGCTCGAATCCCAGTGCGTATCCCACACGGTACCCATATCCCAGAAGAAGGAGGTACGGACCGAGTTAGCATACTTATCGCTGATAAACGGCGTCGGAGCAATCAGCTCCAGGCTGGCAACCGCCATGGCGTTACCGCCGACCGCATCATCAGACTTACAAGGTGCAGATTCGGTGCTCTTACAGTTGCTGTCATAGTTGTCATCGCCATCGTGACGACTATTGGCCGGGAAATAAACCGCTTTCGGACCAATGGTGTTCGACTGGAACCCGCGCACGGTGCTTGAACCACCGGCGTAGAAGTTCTCGTAGAACGGCATCTCTTTGCCGCCAAGGCCGTCACCGTAACCGAAGCGGGTACGTCCCAGCACAACCCATTTGTGATCGTTATCGATCGGCACGTAGGTCGCGGTATCCAGCGTGGCTTTGTAGTATTCGTTGTCTGAACCCGGAATAGTCACTTTACCATTCAGGTTAACGCGTGAACCTTCCGTCGGGAAGAAGCCGCGGTCCAGCTTGTTGTACGTCCAGCCGTAGTTAAAGGTGAAGTCGTTGGCGCTGAATGAGTTTTTATCGTCCGTATTGCTCGGATATTGACCCATTGAGTTCAGGTAGCGCCACATCGACACCTGCGGCTGCATGTTAGACAGGGAGTTATGGACATAACCCACGCCCGCACGCAGCGTATTGTATTCGTTAACCGGGAAGCCCAGCGTAACGTCCGTACCGTAGCTCTTGTTGGTATAGTCGGACAGGTCCGCATCGTTCGCATCGAAGTCGTTATAGAACACACGACCACCGAGGCTAACGCCATCAACGGTGAAGTACGGGTTTGTGACCGACAGTTCAGTATAGGTCTGGTAATCGTTTTTGGTGCCGTTAATTCCAACGGAATAGCCGGTACCCAACCAGTTGTCCTGCTGAACGCCCGCCTGGAAGCTTACGCCGCTTTCAGTACCGTAGCCGATACCAAAGTTGAAGCTACCGGTGTTACGCTCCTTGACCTTATAGACCACATCGACCTGATCCGGCCTGCCCGGCACGCGCTGCGTATCGGTATCAACGGTTTCGAAATAGCCTAAACGGTTCAGACGGTCTTTACCCTGGTCAACCAGATCGCTGCCCAGCCACGCCCCTTCCATCTGGCGCATTTCGCGACGCAGAACGGAATCTTTCGAGGTGTCGTTGCCTTCAAAGCGAATTTTACGCACGTAGTAGCGGTTCCCCGCATCGACGTTAACATGCAGCTTCACGGTCTTGTCGGCGTCGTTGATTTCCGGCTGCGACTGCACGCGCGGATAGGCGTAACCGTAGCGACCGAGGAGTTTCTTAATATCATTCTCCATTTTGGTCACTTTGGCGCCGTTATACAGCTCGCCCGGCTCGACTTTGGTCAGTGCTTCGATTTCCGCCGAATGCCCCGCCAGATCGCCCGTCACCTGCACACCCGAAAGCTTGTACTGATCGCCTTCGGTTATGTTCACGGTGATGTAGATGCCTTTTTTATCCGGCGTCAGGCTCACCTGGGTGGAGTCGATGTTGAAACGTGCGTAGCCGCGATCCAGGTAGTAGCTGCGCAGAGTTTCGAGATCCCCTGCCAGTTTCTGCTTCTGGTATTTGCGATCGCCAACCACGTTCCACCACGGCACTTCATCGCGTAGCTGGAAGGTAGATATCAGTTCGTCCGTGCTGAATGCATGGTTACCGACGATATTGATTTGCTGGATTTTCGCCGAGACGCCTTCCTGGAACACCAGCTTCAGGTCGACGCGGTTACGCGGCAGCGGCGTGACGACAGCTTTTACGCTGGCGCTGTACTTACCGACGCTATAGTAGAAATCTTCCAGCCCTTTCTCGATATCAGCGAGCGTAGTACGGTCAAGGGACTCCCCAACGCGCACGCCGGATGCCTCAAGGTTTTGCTTGAGCATGTCATCCTTCACCGACTTGTTACCGGAGAAAGTGATGCTGGCAATCGTTGGGCGCTCTTTCACCTGCACCAGCAGGGTATCACCATCGCGCAGGACGCGAACGTCCTCAAAGTTGCCGGTGGCAAACAGAGCACGAATGGTGTTACTGATATCATCATCGGTCACCGTATCGCCAGGACGCACTGGCATACTGAGGAGGGCCGCACCAACAGCGACACGCTGCAAGCCTTCGAAATGAATGTCCTTCACCACGAACCCTTCAGCACCGTATACGGTTGCGCTGCTAAACAGCAGCGACGCTATGAGCAACTTTTTCATCGCCATCGTTATTATGCGTTCTTCCTAACAAACTCTCTTACAACCGAGAGAAATCATTGAAAAGTGCAAGCCCCATTAACAACACCAGCAGTATTGAGCCAATGCGATAACTAAAGTCTTGAACTCGCTCGGATACCGGCCCGCCTTTTAGCTTTTCAATCGCTAAAAACAGCAGGTGCCCCCCGTCCAGGACGGGAAGCGGGAACAGGTTGATTATTCCGAGGTTCACGCTTATCAGCGCAAGGAACATCAGATAGTAAATCAACCCAAACTCCGCTGACATTCCAGCCCCCTGGGCGATAGAGATCGGCCCGCTGAGGTTGTTCAGTTTGACATCACCGGTTATCAATTTACCCAGCATCCTGACCGTTAACGACATCAGTTGCCAGGTTTTATCCGTGGCTTCAGCGATGGCGGCAAACGGCCCGTACTGACGAACTGTCTTATATTCATCGGGCAGCGGGATGACCTTAGGCACAACCCCTGCAAATCCCTCAGACTGACCTTTACTACCGGACTTCGAATCTGGTGTCAGCGTCACTGACAGAGGACTCCCCTGCCGTTCGATGTCCAGAACCAGCGCTTTACCGGGATTATCACGCACCAGATTAACAAACGTCATCCACTGCGTTAACGGTTGACCATCGACTTTAACGATCCTGTCGCCCGCTTGCAAACCCGCCTTCTGCGCTGCCGAATTCGATTGTACTTCTGCCAGAGCCGTATCAACCTGCGCGCTCCGGGGCTGAATGCCCAGCGATGTCACCGGATCCTGTTTGTCCGGCTCGAACGCCCAATGGCGTAAATCGAGGATTTTATCCTGGCGTTGGCTGGTCCCGAAAGGGGCGACCGAAACTATTGTTTGCTGGTCTCCGATCTTCGTTACCAGCGCCATACGCACAGCATCCCAATCAGGCGTTTCGATGCCATCTATCGCTTTAAGTTCCGTTCCTTTTGCAATTTGTGCGTGTGCGGCAATCGAATCGGGCACTATTTCGCCAACAACCGGACGAACGCCAGGGACGCCGATGATAAACACCAGCCAGTAGGCAAAGATGGCAAAAATGAAGTTCGCGATCGGTCCGGCGGCGATTATCGCTGCGCGCTGACCGACAGTTTTATTATTGAAAGCGTAGTGGCGCATCTCGGGCGCCACCGGCTCGACGCGCTCGTCGAGCATCTTGACGTAACCGCCGAGTGGGATAAGGGCGATAACGAATTCCGTCCCCTGCTTGTCAGAGCGCCGCCATAGCGCTTTGCCAAAGCCGATGGAGAAGCGTTCAACGCGAACGCCACAGCGACGAGCCACCCAGAAATGGCCAAACTCATGCACGGTGATCAATACGCCCAGCGCAATGATAAAGGCGGCCAAATTCCAGAGAACGCTTAGCATAAAACCTTCCGTCAAATCGTCCTGAAGACCAACAATAGCAGACACGCGAATACCGGTACCGCCGCCGTCAGGCTATCGATACGATCCAGAATTCCGCCGTGTCCGGGAATCAGATGCCCGCTATCCTTGATGCCGGCCTCTCGCTTAAACATACTTTCCGTCAGGTCGCCGAGCACCGAAGCCAGCGCCGCAACGATAGAGCAAATGAGCAGTACCGCCGGCGTAACATCGAGATTCGCCCACTGGCCGTACGCCCAGGAAATAACCGCTGCGGTAACCAGCCCGCCAAAAAAACCCTGCCAGGTTTTGCCCGGTGAAACCTTCGGCGCCAGCTTGTGCTTACCGAACATTTTGCCAAACATATAGGCACCGGAGTCCGCGCCCCAAACCAGAATCATCACGTACAGTAGCCACAGCGCGCCGCTGTAATGGTTATCCGCGTAGTGCCAGGCGCGGAGCGTCAGCATGCCCCAGAAGAACGGAACGATGGTCAGAATGCCAAAAGCCAGGCGCAGCGTTTTAGAGTTCCGCCAGAAGGCAGCGGAAGCCGGGTAGGAAAGGACCAGTAGCAGGGCCGCAATCCACCAGCCCAGCGATGCCCATAGCGACCCCTCAACCACCGGTTGATGGACGTCATAGTGATACTCAGGCATCAGGAAAAGCATCAGCGCCAGCAGCAGGCCGCAGAGCAGCGCCAGCCAGACGCGTTGGGTCGTTGAGGTGAAGCCGCTTAGCTGCCCCCACTCCCACGCGGCGAGCATACAAACGACCAGCGTGACGATGGCGAAACCCGCAGGCGGCAACAGGAAAAGCGCCGCAATCACCACGGGGATCAAAACAAAAGCCGATATCAGGCGATACTTCAGCAAAAGTGACCCCCATCAGGCATTGCTGCCACCCGGCTCAGTGCCGCCGAAACGACGCTCTCGATTAACAAAGGCATGGAGTGCACCTTCAAAGTCCTGTTCAGCAAAATCGGGCCAAAGAACATCGGTAAAGTAAAGTTCGGCATAGGCAATTTGCCAAATCAAAAAATTACTGATTCGATGCTCTCCCCCGGTCCTAATAACTAAATCTACAGGTGCCAGTTCATGCATACAGACCTGCTGACTCAGCATGTCTTCCGTGATCTGTTCGGGCTGAAGTAACCCGTTTTTTACCTGTTCGGCCAGATTGCGGACGCCCTGAATGATATCCCAGCGCCCACCGTAGTTCGCCGCAATATTCAGCGTTAAGCCCGTGTTATTCTCAGTGAGCGCTTCCGCTTTGCGGATCCGCTCCTGCAGGCGAGCATTAAAACGCGTGGTTTCGCCGATGATACGCAGGCGAACGTTATGCCGGTGCAGGCTTTTGACTTCGCTATCCAGCGCCCAGACGAACAGCTCCATCAGCGCGCTGACTTCCTGCGCCGGACGGTTCCAGTTCTCACTGCTGAATGCGTATAACGTCAACGCTTCAATACCATTGTTCGCCGCGAAGGAAACTGCGCGACGGACTGACTTCGCTCCGGCCTTATGACCGAATGCGCGAATTTTCCCTTGCTGTTTCGCCCAACGTCCGTTGCCATCCATAATGATGGCGACATGACGGCAGCCATGTACAGGTGATATTTCGCTGACAGGTTGATTAGCAGACAACATAACGCGTTTTAAGTCCATAATAAGGATTAGCCACGCCGCTAAACGCAAGCAACCGGTCAGCGCTATATACGCATTTTTATCCAGTGCCGAGGCTGCGGCTAATCGCAGAGAACAACCAAGAGCTTTACGCAAAAAAGCCGTGTCATACCACGGCCACCGCAATCTTAGACAACGATCGGGTGGCGCAGACTATATCACTGAAGCCCAGCGCCCACAAATATCACAACGTATTGCGTCGGTCAGCCCCGCGCCGCCAGATGTTTCAGCTGCCGGTGAGCAGCGGCTCTCGCCTGAGCATCGATAATCAGAACCTCTTCAATGCTTTGCGGCTCATCCAGCGCCAGCTGCTCCAGCACAGCCAGGTTAACCGCCGCAATATCGGTGAAGCGAATCTCCGTAGCGAGGAACGCGGCTACCGAAATTTCATTGGCAGCATTCAGCGCCGTCGTCGCCGCCTGACCGACATCAAATGCCTCCATCGCCAGCTTCAGGCACGGATAGCGTCCGTAATCCGGCGCGGCAAAGCTCAGATTGCTCAGACGGCAGAAATCCAGCGCTTCAGCCCCAGAGTTCAGGCGCTGCGGCCATCCCATAGTGTGGGCGATCGGCGTACGCATATCCGGCTCACCGAGCTGTGCGAGAACGCTGCCATCGCGATAGCGCACCATTGAATGGATAACGGACTGCGGGTGAATCAGCACTTCCATCTGTTGCGCCGAGGCGTTGAACAGCCAGCGGGCTTCGATATACTCCAGCCCCTTATTCATCATCGTGGCGGAATCGACGGAAATTTTGCGTCCCATTGACCAGTTAGGGTGGCGGCAGGCCTGATCCGGCGTCATTGCCGCCAGCTCAGAGAGCGCTGTATCCCGGAAAGGACCACCGGAACCGGTCAGCAGAATCGACGAGACGCCGTTCTGCGTTAAGTCAGCGTATCCCAGATTGTGTTGAATTGTTTCCGGCATACTCTGAAAAATAGCGTTATGTTCGCTATCGACGGGCAACAGGCGCGCGCCGGACTGCTGCACGGCGTCCATAAACAGACGACCGCAGGTCACCAGCGCCTCTTTGTTGGCCAGCAGCACCGTTTTGCCGGCCCGAATGGCCGCGAGCGTAGGAACCAGCCCTGCGGCGCCGACAATCGCCGCCATGACCTGGTCAACGTCATCCAGCGCGGCGACTTCCGCAGCGGCGTGCTGGCCGCTCAGGACTTCGGTACGGCTGCCGCGTTCGCGCAGCGCGATACGCAGAGATTCGGCGCTTTTCGCATCATCCATGACCGCGTAGCGGGGGGTGAATTCCAGACATTGTTCAACCATACGGTCGACATTTTTCCCCGCGACCAGCGCGGCGACGGAAAAGCGTTCGGGGTTATGGCGCACGACATCCAACGTGCTGCAGCCAATTGAACCGGTCGAACCGAGAACGGTTAAGTGCTTCATGAGGCGTCCAGAAGAAGTAAGACAGGATAAAAAGAAAAACGCCGCCAGCAAGCCCTCGCGCATTAGCAATCAGGAGGCGGGCAGGCGGTGTATCGCCTTCAACAAGAGTGTCAAAGGCTACAGGGCCGACCTTTTCAACGCAATCCCTGGAGCTGAGCGTTCGGTCTTCTGTACGGCGTTTCAGACTGTACGCCCGTCCCGTTCATCAAACGGCAATGAGGACGGGCATAACGGCAGGAAATCAGAACTGCATCAGTTCCGCTTCTTTATCTGCCAGCGCCGCATCCACTTTCTTAATGGCGGCGTCAGTCATTTTCTGCACGTCGTCCTGAGAACGGCGATCGTCATCTTCGCTGATCTCTTTGTCTTTCAGCAGCGCTTTCACTTTATCGTTAGCGTCGCGACGAACGTTACGTACCGACACGCGAGCCTGCTCGGCTTCTGCGCGTACGATCTTAGTCAGATCTTTACGACGCTCTTCGGTCAGCGGAGGCAGCGGAACGCGGATATCGCTGCCCGCAGAGCTTGGGTTCAGACCGAGGTCAGAAGCCATGATCGCTTTTTCAACGGCCGGGCTCAGGGAGCGGTCGAACACGTTGATTTTCAGAGTACGGGAGTCTTCTACCGTTACGCTTGCCAGCTGACGCAGCGGCGTAGGCGTGCCGTAATACTGCACGACGATGCCGTCCAGCAGGCTGGGGGAAGCACGACCCGTGCGTATTTTGCTGATTTGGTTTTTGAACGCTTCAACGCATTTTTCCATGCGCACTTCAGCATCTTTTCTGATGTCGTTAATCACGTTACTAATCCTTGGAAACTTGTCTCAGGCAGACTAAACGCCGCACAGCTGCTATCAGGTGAGCTAAGTATAGTCCCGTTTAATTCATGACGACGCCCTGGGCGCGTCTGAGTAAAAAGCCGCTACTAAGGTAGAGCGGAATCTTACCTTCATTTCTACACAAAATCATTCACGTTGTATCGAGGCAACGGCGGAGCGAACTCCCCAGCAGCTTACTGAAGTCAGCGGCTGAGGTGAGCAAAGGCGGCCAACGCAGAGACAGTCTGAACGATGAAGCGTATTACGGAAATTATTCCGTAATTAACGTACCTTCTTTTTCGCCCATCACCACGCGGCGCAGCGCGCCGGGTTTGTTCATGTTGAATACGCGAATCGGCAATTTATGGTCACGCGCGAGGGTAAAGGCGGCCAGATCCATTACTTTCAGCTCTTTATCAAGCACTTCGCTGTAGCTCAGCTGATCGTACATGGTGGCAGACGGGTCTTTAGCCGGGTCAGCGGTAAACACGCCGTCGACTTTGGTCGCTTTCAGCACCACGTCAGCTTCAATTTCAATACCGCGCAGGCAGGCTGCGGAGTCGGTCGTGAAGAACGGGTTGCCGGTACCCGCAGCCAGAATAACGACGCGGTTATTACGCAGCAGGCTGATCGCCTCTGCCCAGCTGTAGTTATCACAAACGCCGTTCAGCGGAATCGCTGACATCAAGCGAGCGTTCACATAGGCGCGATGGAGGGAGTCACGCATTGCAAGGCCGTTCATGACCGTTGCCAGCATGCCCATGTGGTCGCCCACAACGCGGTTCATTCCCGCTTTCGCCAGACCAGCACCACGGAACAGGTTACCGCCACCAATCACTACGCCAACCTGAATACCCAGTTCAACCAGTTCTTTGATTTCCTGAGCCATACGGTCAAGTATGCTTGCATCAATACCGAAGCCTTCCGAACCCTGCAGAGCTTCGCCACTTAACTTAAGCAGAATACGTTTGTAGACGGGTTTTGCATTGGTAGCCATGTTTCTTTCCTGAGACTGTCAACGAGTGAGATGAGTTAATTCTGGCGACATTGTATGTCGCTTTTCAGCGCAGCCACTATAAGGGTTGGCTGAATTTACAAAATGGGCACAAAAAGAAGCCGCCCTCAGGCGGCTCCTTTTAAAAAATTAAGACTGCTTGGACATCGCAGCAACTTCTGCTGCAAAGTCAGTCTCAACTTTTTCGATGCCTTCGCCCACTTCAAAGCGGATGAAGCCAGTCACGTCTGCGTTGTGCTCTTTCAGCAGCTGAGCAACAGATTTGCTTGGGTCCATAACGAAAGGCTGGCCGGTCAGAGAAACTTCGCCGGTGAATTTCTTCATGCGGCCTTCAACCATTTTCTCTGCGATTTCTTTCGGCTTACCGGACTGCATCGCGATGTCCAGCTGAACCTGGTACTCTTTCTCTACCACTTCAGCAGAAACGTCTTCCGGCTTAACGAATTCTGGCTTGCTTGCAGCGATGTGCATAGCCAGCTGTTTAACCAGCTCCTGGTCTGCGCCTTTAGCGGCAACAAGAACACCGATGCGCGCACCGTGCTGGTATGAACCCAGCACTTCGCCTTCCAGGGAAGCAACGCGACGGATATTGATGTTTTCACCGATTTTAGCAACCAGCGCAACACGCTCTTCTTCGAACTGAGCTTTCAGTACGTCAACGTCGGTGATTTTACCGGCAACAGCTGCGTCCAGAACTTTGTTAGCAAATGCCTGGAAACCGCCATCTTTTGCTACGAAGTCAGTCTGGCAGTTAACTTCCAGAATGATGCCGTAGGTACCGTCGATTTTGGTGATGATCACGCCGTCAGCAGCAACGTTACCTGCTTTTTTCGCCGCTTTGATCGCGCCGGATTTACGCATGTTTTCGATTGCCAGCTCGATGTCGCCGTTAGCTTCAGTCAGTGCTTTTTTGCAATCCATCATGCCTGCGCCGGTACGTTCGCGCAGCTCTTTTACCAGGGATGCGGTAATTTCAGCCATTCTTTAATCCTCGGGAGAGATATGACCTGCCCGGTTCCAGGAACCAAACAGGTTTAAAAGTGAAAAAGGGGCCAAATATAGGCCCCTATTTATACACGGTACTAAATAAGGGCTAGACCTTATTATTCAGCTTCTACGAAGCTTTCTTCCGCTTGAGAAGCCAGATCCTGAGAACGACCTTCACGCACGGTTGCAGCTACTGCACCCAGGTACAGGCTAACAGCGCGGATTGCATCGTCGTTACCCGGGATAACGAAATCTACGCCGTCCGGATCGGAGTTAGTATCAACGATAGCAAATACCGGGATACCCAGGTTGTTTGCTTCTTTGATAGCGATGTGTTCGTGGTCTGCATCGATAACAAACAGTGCGTCCGGCAGGCCGCCCATGTCTTTGATACCGCCCAGGCTGTTTTCCAGCTTGGCCAGTTCACGAGTACGCATCAGCGCTTCTTTCTTGGTCAGCTTCTCGAAAGTACCGTCCTGGGACTGAGTTTCCAGGTCTTTCAGACGTTTGATGGACTGACGAACGGTTTTCCAGTTAGTCAGCATACCGCCCAACCAGCGATGGTTCACGAAGAACTGATCGCAGCTGTTAGCAGCGTCTTTTACCGCTTCGCTTGCAGCGCGCTTAGTACCAACGATCAGGATCTTGCCTTTACGAGCAGAGATCTTGTTCAGTTCAGCCAGAGCTTCGTTGAACATCGGTACAGTTTTCTCAAGGTTGATGATGTGAACTTTGTTACGCGCGCCGAAGATGAAAGGCTTCATTTTCGGGTTCCAGTAACGGGTCTGGTGACCAAAGTGAACACCAGCCTTGAGCATGTCGCGCATGGAAACAGTTGCCATGTTTAAAACCTCTATAGATAAAGTTGGGGTTATGCCTCCACGTATCCCATATTACCGACCCCAAAGGGCACCCCGGAATATGTGTCGATACGTGTGTGTTATATACACAAAGTGAGATTTGTCGCTTCAGTCCATCCTGTGTAGTACGAAATGGAACGGAAGTCCGGCGCGCTTTATACCACAAAATAGGATTGGACACCAACTCTTGTTGACGCTGAGTGCTGTTAATGATTCTCAATTTGGCACCAGGTCACCCGGACTGTTAACATTGACGGGACTTACTCTATTATTGTCGAAAAAATCGACACAGCTGGACACAATCCATGGCTATTTCTATCAAGACATCTGAAGACATCGAAAAAATGCGCGTTGCGGGCCGCCTGGCCGCCGAAGTGCTCGAAATGATTGAACCCTATGTAAAACCGGGCGTCAGCACCGGCGAGCTGGACCGCATCTGTAACGATTACATCGTCAACGAGCAGAAAGCGATCTCCGCCTGCCTTGGCTACCACGGCTTCCCTAAATCGGTGTGTATCTCGATTAACGAAGTGGTGTGCCACGGTATCCCGGATGATGAAAAACGGCTGAAAGACGGCGATATCGTCAACGTTGACGTCACGGTCATTAAGGATGAGTTCCACGGCGACACCTCCAAAATGTTTATCGTCGGCAAACCGACGATCCTCGGAGAGCGTCTGTGCCGCGTCACTCAGGAGAGCCTCTATCTGGCCCTGAAGATGGTCAAACCCGGCATTAACCTGCGGGCCATCGGCGCGGCCATTCAGAAATTTGTCGAAGCGGAAGGTTTTTCCGTGGTGCGTGAATACTGCGGGCACGGCATTGGCCGCGGCTTCCATGAAGAGCCGCAGGTGCTGCACTACGACTCACCGGAGACCAACGTGGTGCTCAAGCCGGGAATGACCTTTACCATCGAGCCGATGGTCAACGCCGGTAAGAAAGAGATCCGCAGCATGAAAGACGGCTGGACGGTGAAAACGAAAGACCGGAGCTTGTCTGCCCAGTACGAGCATACTATTGTGGTGACGGATAACGGCTGCGAAATTCTGACGTTACGCAAGGATGACACCATCCCGGCGATAATCTCGCATAACGAATAACGAAAAGCCGGCGCCCGCCGGCTTTTTTATGACGGGCTTCCTACGGACCGCCGCAGGCGACGTTAAAAATCGCTCCCGGCGATTTTTTTAATGGGCGATATTTTTTCTTATGGTGGCGCGATGAGCAACTCTTTACCTGGCACTCTCCCCCTAGCCCTCTCGGGCCAACCTGAGAATCCGGGCGCCTGGCCGCAGGACGATTTAGCCTGCGCGACGATTAAGTCCCATCTCGAGCTTTTCCAGCGCTGGCTGGGGGAGGCTTTCGATGCCGGCACCGCCGCTGAGCGGCTGATTGAAGCCCGCACCGAGTTTATCGATCAGCTGCTGCAGCGCCTGTGGGTGGAGTACGGCTTCGGCTCGGTTTGCGACATGGCTCTGGTGGCGGTAGGCGGCTACGGTCGCGGTGAACTGCACCCGCTCTCCGACGTCGACCTGCTGATCTTAAGCCGTAAAAAACTCTCCGACGAACAGGCGCAGAAGGTCGGCGAGCTGCTGACGCTGCTGTGGGACGTCAAGCTGGAGGTCGGGCACAGCGTGCGCACCCTCGAAGAGTGCCTGCTGGAAGGGTTATCCGATCTCACCGTCGCCACCAACCTGATCGAATCGCGCCTGCTGATTGGCGACGTCGCGCTGTTTCTTGAGCTGCAAAAACACATTTTTAGCGACGGCTTCTGGCCGTCGGAGAAATTCTTTGCCGCCAAGGTAGAGGAACAGAACGAACGCCATCAGCGCTATCACGGCACCAGCTATAACCTTGAGCCGGATGTGAAAAGCAGCCCCGGCGGCCTGCGGGATATTCATACCCTGCAGTGGGTCGCCCGTCGCCACTTCGGCGCCACCTCGATGGATGAAATGGTTGGTTTCGGTTTCCTGACGGAGGCGGAACGCAACGAGCTCAACGAATGCCTGCATCAGCTGTGGCGAATTCGGTTCGCGCTGCACCTGGAGCTAACCCGCTACGATAACCGATTACTCTTCGACCGCCAGCTCAGCGTCGCCCGTCGCTTAGGCTATGAAGGCGAAAGAAATCAGCCCATCGAGCACATGATGAAGGATTTCTTCCGCGTCACCCGCCGGGTAAGCGAGCTGAACAACATGCTGCTGCAGCTGTTTGATGAAGCCATCCTCGCGCTGACCGAAGATGAAAAGCCGCGGCCGATTGACGATGATTTTCAGCTGCGCGGCTCGCTCATCGATCTGCGCGACGATACGCTGTTCATCCGCGAGCCGCAGGCTATTCTGCGCATGTTCTATATTATGGTGCGTAACAGCAGCATCACCGGCATCTACTCCACGACGCTGCGCCACCTGCGCCACGCGCGCCGCCACCTGACGCAGCCGCTGTGCTATATCCCGGAAGCGAGAACCATTTTTCTCAGCATGCTGCGCCACCAGGGTGCGGTGAGCCGCGGGCTGCTACCGATGCACCGCCACAGCGTGCTGTGGGCATACATGCCGCAGTGGTCGCATATCGTCGGCCAGATGCAGTTCGATCTGTTCCATGCCTACACCGTGGACGAGCATACGATCCGCGTCCTGCTCAAGCTGGAGAGTTTTGCCAAAGAGGAGACCCGCAGCCGCCACCCGCTGTGCGTTGAGCTGTGGCCGCGCCTGACCCATCCTGAGCTGATTCTGATTGCCGCCCTGTTCCACGACATTGCTAAAGGCCGCGGCGGCGATCATTCGGTGCTCGGTGCCCAGGACGTCCTGAAGTTTGCCGAACTGCACGGCCTGAACTCGCGAGAAACTCAGATGGTCGCCTGGCTGGTTCGCCATCATCTGTTAATGTCCGTCACCGCCCAGCGCCGTGATATTCAGGATCCCGAGGTCATCAAACAGTTCGCCGAAGAGGTGCAGACGGAAAACCGCCTGCGCTACCTGGTGTGCCTGACCGTGGCCGACATCTGCGCCACCAACGAAACCTTGTGGAACAGCTGGAAGCAGAGCCTGCTGCGCGAGCTCTATTTCGCCACCGAAAAACAGCTGCGCCGCGGCATGCAAAGCACGCCGGATATGCGCGAACGGGTTCGCCATCATCAGCTGCAGGCGCTGGCACTGCTGCGGATGGAAAACATCAATGAAGAGGCCCTGCATCAAATCTGGAACCGCTGCCGGGCCAACTACTTCGTGCGCCACACGCCAAATCAGCTCGCCTGGCACGCGCGTAATTTGCTCCGGCACGATCTCAATAAACCGATGATCCTGCTCAGCTCGCAGGCCACGCGCGGCGGCACCGAAATCTTTATCTGGAGCCCGGACCGACCCTATCTCTTCGCCGCCGTCTGCGGTGAACTTGACCGCCGAAATCTGAGCGTGCACGACGCCCAGGTCTTTACCACCCGCGACGGGATGGCGATGGACACCTTTATCGTGCTCGAACCGGACGGCAGCCCGCTCTCCGCCGATCGCCACGAGATGATCCGCCTCGGGCTCGAGCAGACCATTACTCAGCGCAGCTGGCAGCCGCCGGCTCCGCGCCGACAGGCGGCAAAATTACGCCATTTTTCCGTCGTCACCGAGGTCAATTTCCTGCCCACGCATACCGACCGAAAATCGTTTCTTGAACTGATTGCGCTCGATCAGCCCGGCCTGCTGGCCCGGGTCGGCCAGGTCTTCGCCGACCTCAATATTTCCCTGCACGGGGCCAGAATTACGACAATTGGTGAGCGAGTAGAAGATTTATTTATAATCGCCACGGCAGATAGGCGTGCGCTTAATAATGAGCTACAACAAGAAGTACAACAACGGTTGACAGAGGCCCTCAATCCAAACGATAAAGGGTAACGAACTTTTATGTGTAATAGAGAAAGAGTAAACAATGCAGCAATTACAGAATGTTATTGAGTCCGCCTTTGAGCGTCGCGCCGACATCACGCCGGCAAATGTGGATACCGTAACCCGCGAAGCGGTTAACCAGGTCATTTCCCTGCTTGATTCCGGCGCTCTGCGTGTCGCTGAAAAGATCGATGGCCAGTGGGTCACCCACCAGTGGCTGAAGAAAGCGGTTCTGCTCTCTTTCCGTATTAACGATAACCAGGTTATCGACGGTGCGGAAAGCCGCTACTTCGATAAAGTACCGATGAAATTCGCCGACTACGATGAAGCGCGTTTCCAGAAAGAGGGCTTCCGCGTGGTTCCGCCGGCGGCCGTTCGCCAGGGCGCGTTCATTGCCCGCAACACCGTGCTGATGCCGTCCTACGTCAACATCGGCGCCTACGTTGACGAAGGCAGCATGGTTGATACCTGGGCTACCGTCGGCTCCTGCGCGCAGATCGGTAAAAACGTGCACCTCTCCGGCGGCGTGGGTATCGGCGGCGTGCTGGAACCGCTGCAGGCTAACCCAACCATCATCGAAGATAACTGCTTTATCGGCGCGCGTTCTGAAGTTGTCGAAGGCGTTATCGTCGAAGAGGGTTCCGTTATCTCGATGGGCGTGTACCTCGGCCAGAGCACCAAAATCTACGACCGCGAAACCGGCGAAGTCTTCTACGGTCGCGTACCGGCCGGCTCGGTGGTGGTTTCCGGCAACCTGCCGTCGAAAGATGGCAAGTACAGCCTGTACTGCGCGGTGATCGTGAAGAAGGTTGATGCGAAAACTCGCGGCAAGGTCGGCATTAACGAACTGCTGCGTACCATCGACTAAGCAGTATAAAAAGCGGGAGATATCCCGCTTTTTTTATATTTGACGCTGGCGAAGATGGTTTTTTTCGTTAATTATTCAAAGGTTATGATGATATCAAAGGTACCGTTATGTACGATAATCTGAAAAGTCTGGGCATTACCAATCCTGATGAAATCGATCGCTATAGCCTGCGGCAGGAAGCTAACAACGACATTCTGAAAATCTATTTTCAGAAGGACAAGGGCGAATTCTTCGCCAAGAGCGTTAAGTTTAAGTATCCGCGTCAGCGTAAGACCGTGGTCGCCGATGGCGTAGGCCAGGGTTATAAAGAAGTGCAGGAGATCAGTCCCAACCTGCGCTACGTTATCGATGAGCTCGATCAGATCTGCCAGCGCGATCGCACTGAAGTCGATCTGAAACGTAAGATCCTCGACGATCTGCGTCATCTTGAAAGCGTCGTCACCCACAAGATCAGCGAAATTGAAGCCGATCTGGAAAAACTGACCCGCAACAAGTAAGTCTGCTCCCCTTCCCTGGCCGGCGATGCCCGTCGGGGCTATGTGTACAGCCGCCCGGATAAGGCGTTCTCGCCATCATCCGGGATTATCCCCTACCTCTGTTCATCCAGCTGCAGCGCAATATAGAGCAGCAGCCGATCGTCGAAACTGCCCAGGTCCAGCCCCGTCAGCTCTGAAATACGATTCAGCCGGTACTCCAGCGTATTACGATGAATAAACAGCGCCTTTGAGGTCGCCAGCGGCTGAACGTTATGGCGAAACCAGGCCTGCAGCGTGCGTCGCAGCAGACCGTTATTGTCCATCGCCTTCAGGCGAACCAGCGGACGGGCCAGTTCGTTGGCCTGCCAGCCGCCGCGCAGGCTATCGAGCAGCACCGGCAGCATCAAATCCTGATAAAAATAGCTCCGGCTCTCCGGCATGCGCTCCTTGCCGACCATCATGGTGGTGCGAGCGGTACGATACGAGCGCGCAATGCTCCCGGGCCCGGTAAAGAAGTTGCCTAACGCCACGCGGAAACGCAGCTGGCCGTTTTCCTTCATTCTGGCGATAAGCTGGTCAACCCGTTTGCAGTGATCTTCCGCATCCCAGCGGCCAAAGGCGTTGAGCGCGGGCTTAAGAACCACCATCTCCGTTAATGAGACAATCGCCACCAGGTTATTGCGATCCGGGGTGGTCAGAGCCGTCTGCAGCTGCTGCAGCTCCGCCATTGCGCTATCCACGCCCAGCTGGCCGCTATCGACCTCAATCATTGCCACCACCCGCGGCTGATTCAGGTCGATTCCCAGGCGCTGCGCCCATTCGGTGAGCGCCGGGGTGTTCTCTTCTGCCTGAATCAGGTTCATCACCAGCTCTTCACGCAGGCGGCTGTCCTGGGCCAGCAGGTGCATCAGCCGGGACTGCTCCAGCATCATCTCTGCGGTCATGCATACCAGCTCGCCATACTTGCGCAGCGTTTCAGGCTCGCCGGTCAGACCGATGACGCCGACGATTTCCCCTTCCAGACGTAGCGGCAAGTTGATCCCCTGGCGTACGCCGTGCAGGTGGCGGGCCACCGCATCATCGATATCGACAATCCGCCCCTGCGAGAGAACCAGCAGCGCGCCTTCGTGCAATTCACCAATACGCTCACGATCGCCGCTGCCAATAATGCGCCCACGAGCATCCATTACGTTGATATTGGTATCAATGATGCGCATGGTACGCGCCACAATATCCTGCGCCATTTTGGTATCAAGATGCCAGCCAGCCATGTAACCCTCCCGTGAGCAGGGCACCAGCATAAAAGAGTTGGGTTAGCGGTGCATTGTGCGTATGCACAAAGAGCGGGAGAGAAGTATGGAGTTGTGGAAGGAATCACAGAATGACGGTTCGGTCGCGGTGCAGGGTAAAAAAAAGCCCCTTCCCTCGGGCGAGGAGAAGGGGCCGGTGTCGCCGACAGAGATTACTGCATCAGCAGGTAGATAGTGCTATCACCGCGCTGAATATTCAGCGCCAGCACCGACGGTTTAGCGTCAAAGATTTTGCGCAGATCGGCAATATTTTTCACCGGCTGCTGGTTAGCACCGACGATAATATCGCCTTTCTTCAGGCCAATCTGCGCCGCAGGGGTCCCGGCCTTGACGTTATTGACCATTACGCCTTTATCCTGGCCCTTGTTGCTCATTTCAGCCCCTTCGATACCGTTGAAGATGCTGCTGGAGTCAACCTGGGTCTGGTTGCTCTGCTGCAGCTCAACGGTCGCGGTGACCGGTTTGCCATCCCGCACCAGGCCAAGCTCGACTTTGCTGCCGATAGGCATCGTTCCGACCTGCGCACGCAGTGCGGCAAAGCTGCTAATCGGCTTACCGTTCAGCGAGGTAATCACGTCCCCGGCCTTGATACCGGCTTTCGCCGCGGCAGAGCCCGGCATCACCTGGCTGACGAAGGCGCCGCGCTGGGCATCGACCTTCATCGCTTTTGCCAGCTCGGAGTTCAGCTCGGTCCCCATGATCCCCAGCTCACCGCGTTTCACCTGGCCATATTTGACCATCTGCTCGGTCAGGTTTTTCACCATGTTGCTCGGAATAGCAAAGCCGATGCCGATGTTGCCGCCGTCCGGCGCGAGGATCGCGGTATTGATACCGATCAGTTCGCCGTTCAGGTTCACCAGCGCACCGCCGGAGTTACCGCGGTTAATCGCCGCATCCGTCTGGATAAAGTTTTCGTAGTTTTCCACGTTCAGGCCGCTGCGGCCGAGAGCGGAAACAATACCGGAGGTCACGGTTTCACCCAGACCGAACGGGTTACCGATAGCCACGGTGTAGTCGCCTACGCGCAGGGCGTCGGAGTCAGCCAGCTTAATTGCCGACAGGTTTTTCGGATCCTGAATCTGAATCAGCGCAATATCGGAACGCGGGTCTTTACCCACCACTTTGGCGTCAAATTTGCGCCCGTCGCTGAGCTGAACTTTGATGGTCGTCGCATTGTCCACAACGTGGTTATTGGTGACGACATAGCCTTTCGCCGCATCAATAATGACCCCGGAGCCCAGCGCCATAAATTTCTGCTGCTGGCCGCCGTCAGCCGGCGCACCGCCGCCCTGCCCGCCGCCCTGACAGAACGGAGAGCTTTGGAACGGTGAACCGTCCTGGCAGAACGGCGAGTTGTCGCCGAAGAACTGCTGGAAGTTACGCGGCATCCGCGGCGTGTTCACGGTGGTGCTGCCTTCAACGTTGATGCTGACGACCGACGGCATGACTTTTTCCAGCATCGGGGCCAGACTCGGCATCTGCTGCGCATTAGTCGCCGAAGAAGCTGTTTCTGCCGCGCTCGCAGAGAGCGGGGATAACGCTAGACCTAAACTCAGAGCCAGTGCACTCATTGCTAACGTGGTTTTTTTCATATGTCTCATATCTCGATTTTAGATAACGCAGAATTGCTATGTAAGTGACTATCAGAGTCATTTTATCGCGCTAAGTTCCGGAATAAAGCACTGCCAAAAAGTAAAAAATTATTGTCCGTCTTTACAAAACCTGTACCTATTCTACCGCCATCAGCCGCCGATATTCATCCCATGCATACAAGTCCGTCATCCCGCTAATATAGTCCTGGATCAGGCGGCAGCGATAATAGTATTCCATCAGTGGAAACTCTGCAGAATCTGCCGGAATTTTGTTTACCGCCTCCACGTAGGCCAGCCGATGTCGCGTGGAAAGTTTCTGAAATAGCCGCGAAGCGATAGGCAGACTTCTCACTCTCTCTTTTTCGACTAATAAGCTGAACTCCTCCAGCGATAATTTCAGCAGCGGCTTATAGATATCTAACAGGCCGCTAATAACGCGATAGCCCTGCAATTCCAGCTGCTCTACATCCGGATGGCTAAACACATGTTTTATCGCCACGTTTTTATATAGCTCCAGCAGCTGACTGCAGTCGCTATCATCCTCAAGCAGCGCGTGATTAAAATCACCGGTAAAAATCTTCGCGATGTTATCTATAAAGCGTCGGGCCGCATACGGCACCAGTTTATTCAGCGTATTCACCCGTAAATACATAAAGAACTGATCTTCTGTACTCCGACTTAGGGAATTAGAACGTGATTTTTCCCACGCATTTTCTACCACCTGGGAAAATAACGAACCTTTTTCATGCTGCCCCCATGCGTCGTACAGATGCTGATAGAGTTGCTCTACGCTGAAAATTCGTTTTTCTACCGCATCTTCAAGATCGGCGACGCAATATGAGATATCGTCCGCCGCTTCCATAATCCATGTTAAAGGAAAGCGATTGTAAGGAGCCAGATCCAGTTCTTTACGTAACCTCGCAATATAGCCCTCTTCGGCTAAATAATAACCAGGTTTCTTCATTAAATAGCTGTGACTGGCAGGCGCATCACCGCGCCACCAGGCCGGGCGAGTATATTTAAGAATACAGCCAACCTGCGCCCAGGTAAGATTCATTCGCATTAGCGTATGCACTAAACGAATCCCCTGCGCGTTGCCCTCAAACCAGCACAGATCCTGGCGGATCTTACTGCGCAGCGCGTTCAGTGACGCCTCGCCCGGCCGCAGGCGCAGCACCTCAACCGTGCAGCGATCGTTGGGCGACGCTTCGTTAGCCGCATCGTCCGGCGCGAGGCGCTGGCTGAACCAGTCATTGATTGCCGCCTCGCCAAAATGGCCAAACGGCGGGTTGCCGATGTCGTGCATCAGGCACGCCATCTCGACGATGCTCTCAAACGGCCCGCCGAGCTCATCCAGGCCGTAGGTCGTCAGCAGCTGCTGCTCCTTCAGCCGGCTCAGAACCTCTTTGGCAATGTAGCGTCCAACCTGCTGCACTTCGAGAGAGTGGGTAAGTCGGGTGCGCACCGCCGCGTTGCGCTCCAGCGGAAAGACCTGGGTTTTCTGCTGTAAACGGCGAATGGCCGGGGAGTTAATAATGCGCCCGCGATCGCTTTCGAAAATACGCAGGATTTCACGCTCCGTTTCGACGCCCTGCGGCGAGCGATAGCGTCGGCGCCAGTTAATCTTGTTGCGAAAATCAATCTTTGCCATAGCCTCTCCCGCTCGCGAGCAATAACGTTTCCCTTTGAGTGCATGATAGACTATGCAACTAAACCTGACACATCGCGAGTAAATCTATGAAAATCGGCATTATTGGCGCCATGGAAGAAGAAGTTACCCTTCTGCGCGACAAAATCGAAAACCGCCAGACTATCACCCTTGGCGGCAGCGAAATTTATACCGGCCAGCTTCACGGTACCGACATCGCCCTGTTGAAATCGGGGATCGGTAAAGTTGCCGCGGCGATGGGCGCGGCGCTGCTGCTGGAAGTCTGCAAGCCGGACGTGATTATCAACACCGGCTCCGCGGGCGGTCTTGAGCCAACGCTAAAAGTCGGTGATATCGTTATCTCCGACGAAACCCGCTACCACGACGCCGACGTGACCGCATTCGGCTACGAATATGGCCAGCTGCCGGGCTGCCCGGCAGGCTTCAAAGCCGACGATAAGCTGATTGCCGCCGCGCAAACCAGCATCGAAGCGCTGAATCTTAACGCGGTACGCGGTCTGATCGTCAGCGGCGACGCGTTCATCAACGGCTCCGTCGGGCTGGCGAAAATCCGCCATAACTTCCCGCAGGCCGTAGCGGTCGAAATGGAAGCCACCGCCATCGCGCACGTCTGCTATAACTTCGGCGTCCCGTTCGTGGTGGTTCGCGCCATCTCCGACGTTGCCGATCAGCAGTCCCATCTGAGCTTCGACGAGTTCCTCGCCGTCGCCGCCAGGCAGTCCACCCTGATGGTGGAAAATCTGGTGCAGAACCTGACGCGTGGCTAAATCGCTAAAACAGGCGCTTGCCGCCCTGCTGCTGCTGGCCCCGGTGTGGCTCTTTGCCGCGCCGCGGGTGATTACGCTATCCCCGGCCAATACCGAGCTGGCGTTTGCGGCAGGCATCACGCCGGTTGGCGTCAGCAGCTATTCCGACTACCCGCCGGAAGCCACCGGCATCGAGCAGGTTTCCAGCTGGCAGGGGATGAACCTGGAGCGCATTGTCGCCCTCAGGCCCGACCTGGTCCTGGCGTGGCGCGGAGGCAACGCCGAGCGGCAGGTTAATCAGCTAAGCTCCCTCGGTATCAAGGTCATCTGGGTCGATACCGCTACCATCGAAGAGATTATCACCACCCTGCGACAGCTGGCGCAGTGGAGCCCCCAGCCGGAAAAGGCCCGCCAGGCGGCGCAGCAAATGCAGAACGACTATCGCGCGCTGAAGGCCCGCTACGCCCACCTTCCGAAGAAGCGCGTCTTTCTCCAGTTTGGCAGCAACCCTCTTTTTACCAGCAGCCAGGGATCGATTCAGGATCAGGTTCTGACGCTGTGCGGCGGGGAGAATATTTTCGCTGCCAGTAAAGCGCCCTGGCCCCAGGTCAGCCGCGAGCAGGTTCTCGCCAGGCAGCCGCAGGCCATTGTCATCACCGGCGATGCCCGCAAAATTCCCGAAGTCGAACGCTACTGGCATAATCAGTTAAAAATTTCCCTGATTGCGCTGCATAGCGACTGGTTTGAACGCGCGAGCCCACGTATTATCCTCGCCGCAAAACAACTCTGTACTGCGCTCGAGCAGGTAAAATAATCGCCTGTTAACCAGGCGCTAAGCGGGAACTGACGATGCTTGTCTATTGGCTGGATATTATTGGCACCGCCGTATTTGCGATCTCCGGCGTGTTGCTGGCCGGCAAACTGCGGATGGACCCTTTCGGCGTGCTGGTGCTGGGGGTGGTGACCGCCGTGGGCGGCGGGACGATCCGCGATATGGCGCTCGCCAACGGCCCGGTGTTCTGGGTTAAAGACCCAACGGACCTGGTGGTGGCCATGGTGACCAGCATGCTGACTATCCTGCTGGTACGTCAGCCGCGCCGGCTGCCGAAATGGATCCTGCCGGTGCTTGACGCCGTCGGCCTGGCGGTATTTGTCGGCATCGGCGTCAATAAAGCCTTTATTGCCCACAGCGGTCCGCTGGTCGCGGTCTGCATGGGGGTGGTGACCGGCGTCGGCGGCGGCATTATTCGCGACGTGCTGGCGCGTGAAATCCCGATGATTTTACGTACCGAAATCTATGCGACGGCCTGCATTGTCGGCGGTATCGTGCACGCAACGGCCTACGATACGTTTAACGTGTCGCTGCAGAATTCGGCGATGATGGGGATGGCCGTGACGCTGGTC
This sequence comes from Klebsiella sp. 18074, assembly GCF_902705905.1. NCBI lineage: Bacteria > Pseudomonadati > Pseudomonadota > Gammaproteobacteria > Enterobacterales > Enterobacteriaceae > Klebsiella > Klebsiella sp. 18074. Next base: position 46,625 of record NZ_CACSIS010000023.1, read on the forward strand.
ATTCGGTTGGCGGCAATCCGCTGGCACCTGAAGCTGCCGACGTTTGCGCTGGATGATAACGGGCGTTAGGAAGCGGGCTTGGCGGCGTAAACCGGCCGCAGTCGGGGAAGAGGTGCCTGCTGCGCGGCCCGTCCATGGGCCCCACTTCGGCGGGATCGAATCAAACGCTAAACGAAGATCCGCAGCCGCAGGTGCTTTTCGCATTCGGGTTGGTCACGATAAAACGTGAACCTTCGAGGCCTTCGGTGTAATCGACGGCACCGCCGACCAGATACTGCAGGCTCATTGGGTCAACCACCAGGCCAACGCCCTGTTTCTCGATGGTCATATCCCCTTCGTTAACCTGATCGTCGAAGGTGAAGCCGTACTGGAAACCGCTGCAGCCGCCGCCGGTGATATAAACGCGCAGCTTCAGGTTCGGGTTGTCTTCATCAGAAATCAGGAATTTTACTTTTTTGGCTGCGGCTTCGGTAAACTCCAGCGGCAACACGACATCATCACTCATTTTATGCTCCCATTAATACTGCCGATCCGCTTAAAGAATAACCGGACCTTTTGAGCCATTATCTAATACCCTGGTAAATCGTTCAAGTATTCTCCCCGGCAACCGCACGCGCTTTTGCCTCCTGTTCAACGGCCTGTTTCGCCAGCGTTCTTTCAAGGATAGTTGAATACAAGGGTTTACCCCCCAGAAATTGAGCCAGTAGTGTTGCGCCGAGGCAGGTAATAATCATTGGCAAAATGAGCTGATAGTTATCGGTCATCTCCAGCACCAGCACAATTCCGGTCAGCGGCGCGCGCACCGAGGCGGCGAGCAGCGCGCCCATTCCGGCGATGGCAAAGGTGCCGGGATCGAGATGATAGCCCGGAAACAGCGGCGTCGCCGCCATACCGAATGCCGTTCCCAGCAGGGTTCCCAGCGCCAGCATCGGCGCAAAAATCCCGCCGGGTGCGCCGGAGGAGAAGCACAGCAGCGTGGTAATCACCCTGGCAATAAAAATAAACAGCAGCAGGCCAACGGAGAAGTTACCCGCCGCGGCAATAGGAATGAGGTTAAACCCGCCCCCGGCAGCCGCAGGCTGGATCAGCCCGAGAATACCGCAGCTGCCGCCGATCAGCCCGCCAATCAGCACCCACTTTTTGAGATCGCCGCCGTGAAGACGCTGGAACATATCCTGGGTACGCAGCACCAGGGTGTTAAAAAGCGGGCCTATTGCGCCAAAAATCATCCCCAGAATCAGATACAGCCACAGGGTATTAACCGGCGCGTTGCTCAGCTTACCGACCTCGATAATCGCCCCTTCACCATTAAATATGCGAAATACGATGCTTGACATAATCACGCCGGTAAACACGGCCTTAATAGAGATCAGGTTGTAGCGGAACTGCGGACGCATCTCTTCAATAATAAATAGGATCCCCGCCAGCGGCGCGTTGAACGCGGCGGAGAGGCCCGCGGCGGCGCCGGTTGCCAGCAGCGTATGGCGCGCTTCAGGGCTGCGCATGCGGAAAACGTCCACCACCATGCGCCCAAGATTCCCGCCAAGCTGCACCATCGGCCCTTCACGCCCCAGCACCATGCCGGCGCCCAGGGTCCCCATCCCGCCGATGAACTTCACCGGCAGCACTCGCCACCAGCGAACGGGACGCAGCTCTTCCAGCGCCCCTTCTATTTCCGGGATCCCGGAGCCGCCCGCTTCCGGCGCAAAACGGCGCACCAGAAAGTAGCCGACCATCGCCAGCAGCGCGGAGAAAATAAAGGCCAGCGGCCAGACCAGGAACCAGTGGTCCGCTACCTGCACCAGGGTTTCGATGCGCAGGTTCTGTACCCAGTTGACGCTCTTTTCGAAAGCGACGCCCACCAGCCCAGCCAGGGTTCCGACGACGGCGGCCATTAACAGCACCGCCAGCGGCGTTTTGTCTCGCTGGATTAAGCGGCGAACCACGTCACCACGGCGCAAGCGCACGATTTGTTTTGCTTCAAAAGAGGAGGCTTCTGCTTTCATACTCTCGTCGATTAATAGTCATACAAATAACACAAAGGACATTTTAACTGCCAGGACGCGCCCCGTCGCGGAAAAAATTCACCGTACTACCTTTGTTTCAATTGGGCAAAACTTTCATAACTATCCTGGAATAACTTAGAATAACCAACAAAACATTTTTCACGAACCAGGATCCAGGCAATGAGCAAATCTGCAACTCTCTATAGCGCCGCGCGTGAACTTATCCCCGGCGGCGTAAATTCGCCGGTACGAGCCTTCAGCGGCGTTGGCGGCACACCGCTGTTCATCGAACGTGCGGACGGCGCCTATCTGTACGACGTCGACGGTAAAGCCTATATCGATTATGTCGGTTCCTGGGGGCCGATGGTACTCGGTCACAACCACCCCGCCATTCGTAATGCGGTCATTGAAGCGGCGCAGCGTGGCCTGAGCTTCGGCGCACCGACGGAAATGGAAGTGAAAATGGCGGCGCTGGTAACGGAGCTGGTGCCGACGATGGATATGGTGCGGATGGTTAACTCCGGCACCGAGGCCACCATGAGCGCCATTCGCCTGGCGCGCGGTTTTACCGGCCGCGACAAAATCATCAAATTTGAAGGCTGCTACCACGGTCACGCCGACTGCCTGCTGGTCAAAGCGGGCTCCGGCGCCCTGACCCTCGGCCAGCCGAACTCCCCGGGCGTGCCGGCCGATTTCGCCAAACACACCCTGACCTGCACCTATAACGACCTGGCGTCGGTCCGCGCCGCGTTCGAGCAGTATCCGCAGGAGGTTGCCTGCATTATCGTTGAACCGGTGGCGGGCAATATGAACTGCATCCCGCCGCAGCCGGAGTTCCTGCCGGGCCTGCGCGCGCTGTGCGACGAATTTGGCGCCCTGCTGATTATTGACGAAGTGATGACCGGCTTCCGCGTTGCCCTGGCGGGCGCCCAGTCTTACTACGATGTGGTCCCTGACCTGACCTGCCTGGGCAAAATCATCGGTGGCGGCATGCCGGTGGGCGCCTTTGGCGGCCGTCGTGAAGTGATGGATGCGCTGGCGCCGACCGGCCCGGTCTATCAGGCGGGCACCCTGTCCGGCAACCCGATCGCCATGGCGGCGGGCTTCGCCTGCTTAAGCGAAGTGGCGCAGCCGGGAGTTCACGAAACGCTGACGGATTTAACCAACCAGCTGGCCCAGGGGCTGCTGGACGCCGCGCGCGACACGGGTATTCCGCTGGTGGTGAATAACGTTGGCGGCATGTTCGGCCTCTTCTTTACCGACGCCGAAAGCGTCACCTGCTATCAGGACGTGGTGAAGTGCGACGTTGAGCGCTTTAAGCGCTTCTTCCACCTGATGCTTGAAGAGGGCGTGTATCTGGCGCCTTCGGCGTTTGAAGCCGGATTTATGTCCGTTGCCCACAGCGAAGAAGATATCAACAATACCATCGCCGCCGCGCGCCGCGCGTTCGCCAAACTGTAGCCCACGCGCTCCCGGGCAGGCATCACGCCTCGCCCGGGAGCCGCGCCCATCTAGCGGCTCTGCTTCCTCAGCAAATAGATAAAGTACGGCGCGCCGATAAAGGTCGACAGCAGACCTGCCGGGATCTGTAGCCCACGCGCTCCCGGGCAGGCATCACGCCTCGCCCGGGAGCCGCGCCCATCTAGCGGCTCTGCTTCCTCAGCAAATAGATAAAGTACGGCGCGCCAATAAAGGTCGACAGCAGACCTGCCGGGATCTGATACGGGAACATGATCATCCGCCCGCACCAGTCGGCAAACACCAGCAGCAGGCCGCCAATCAGCCCGGACATCACCATATGCGGTATCGTGCGGCGGAACCCCATCATGCGCGCAATATGCGGCGCCATCAGACCAACAAAGCTTAACGGGCCGATGGTCAGCGTTGCCGTGGCCGTCAGGCAAGCGGCCAGCAGCAGCAGGCCGATGCGTGACGGCGTCAGCGCAACCCCTACCGCGCGCGCCGCCTCTCCGCCGAGCGGCAGGATCGTCAGCCAGCGGCGGCACAGCGGCGCCAGGGCCAGCAGCACCAGCATCGCGCAGCCGCTGTACGCCACCATCTCCGGCGTCGCGCCGTAGGTTGAGCCGGAGATCCACGTCAGAATCTGCGCCATCCGCGGATCGCCGCTGGCCTGCAGCATCATCAGCAGCATGGTGAAAGCGGTGCTCAACGCCATGCCCGCCAGCAGCATCCGATGCGGCGAAAAGCCGCCGCGTCCGGCAGCAACCAGAATCACCAGCAGCGTCGCCGCCGCGCCGAGGCTGCCGGCAGGCAGTAGCCAGCCAAAGGCGTTGCCGGGGACAAAGAACAGCATCACGACCACGCCAAACGCCGCGCCGGAGCTGATCCCCAACACTTCAGGGCTGGCCATCGGGTTACCGGTCAGGCGCTGAATAATACAGCCCGCCACCGCCAGCATCACCCCGGCAAACAGGGCCGCCAGGATCCGCGGCCAGCGCCACGGCATCAGCTGATCCAGCAGCGTACCGCTGGCCCAGTGCCAGCTCTGCGCATCGCGGCCAAAGGCCAGCGCCGCAATCACCGCCAGCAGCAGAATCACCAGCCCGCCGAGGGCGAACCACAGCACGTTCTGCCGCTCCGCCAGCACCTTATCGCCGGCGTTCATCACCGGGGCGCTAATACTGCGCAGGCGCGGCAGCAGCCACAGCAGCAGCGGCGCGCCGACCAGCGCGGTCACCGATCCGGTTGACACCTCCATCCAGACGCGGGCAAGCCACAGAATGATTTGATCGGAGAGCCAGAGGATCAGCGCGCCAATCAGCGCCGCCAGCAGCAGGCGCGAGAGCAGGCGGCGGGCACCGAGCATTTTTGCCAGTAGCGGGGCAAACAGGCCGATAAAGCCGATAATCCCCACCGCATTCACCAGCATCGCGCTGAGAACAATCGCCAGGGAGAGCGCCCCGAGGCGTGCCAGGGAGAGCGCCAGGCCGAGATTGCGCGCCACGCCGTCGTCCAGCCCCATCAGGGTGAGAGGCCGCAGCAGCAGTAGCGTGAGCATCGCGCCGCCGAGCAGCTGCGGCCACAGCCGCTGTACCACGCTCCAGTCGGTTTGCGTCAGGGTGCCGGTGCTCCACAGGAACATGCTCTGCAGCTGGTCGTGATGGAAAATGACCATTAGCTGATTGAGCGCCCCGCAGTAAAGGCTGACGACCAGGCCGGCGAGGATCAGGGTCACCGGCGAGAGTCGTTTGCCCCAGGAGACGCCAAACACCAGCGCACCGACCAGGCACGCGCCCGCCAGGGCGGCGAACTGCGATGCCAGCACGCCGGGGATCGCCCACAGCGCGGTAACCGTCATCCCCAGCTGGGCGCCGGTGGCGACGCCAAGAGTCGTCGGCTCCGCCAGCGGGTTGCGCAGCACCTGCTGGAACAGGACGCCGACCAGCCCCAGACCCGCGCCCACCAGCAGCGATACCGCCAGCCTCGGTAGCAGGCTGTAGTGAAACAGCATCTGGGCGATGCTATCGATATCAGGCTGCCACAGCGCCTGACGCCACTCGTTCTGCGGCAGCGCGGTGCGCAGATTAAAGAGGCTGAGCGCGAAGGCGGCAATCAGCAGTATGGCCAGCAGCAGAGCCGCCAGAGGAGAAATTCGCGATCTCACGACGGGCCTCCCTGAGCGTCAGCCAGCACGCGGGCAAAGTGCATTGCCGAGAGCGTGGCGCCGTAAAACCACACCGCCGGAACGCGCTGGAAGCGCCCTTCGCGGACAAACGGCATCGCCCGCCACAGCGGGGAGCGCATCAGCTGCGCCATTTCGCTATCGTTGCCGTGGTCGAAGCAGATCACGTCCACATCCTTATAGGCCGCCAGCCGGTCGATGCCGACGGTCACGCTGCCCCAGAAGGTGCTCTCCCCGTGCCAGGCGTTTTTGATACCAAAGCGCTCGAGGATTTCCTGAAACAGGCAGTTATCACCGAAAACCAGGACGTGGCGCGGGTCGAGCAGGCTAATCATCAGCAGCGGCCGATCGCCGCGGCGGGCGAAGCGCGGGCCCAGTTCGTCCATCAGCGCGTCGAACTCTGCCAGATGGCGCTTCGCGGCCTGCTGCTTGCCGATAAGCTCGGCCATCTCGTTGAGCGACTGCTGCGCCATCATCAGCGGCCGCTTGCCGTCGCTGAAGGTAAATCCGCGCCCCGGCGCAATACGTGCCAGCTTCTCTGACGACGGGCCGTAGCCTGCCGACCAGACGATATATGAAGGGTTCATCTGCGTCAGCAGTTCAAGATTGGGTTCCGTGCGCAGCCCGACGTCAATGACCGAGTCCGGCAGCGCCGGTTCATTCACCCACAGGCGATAGTTCGGGATATCGGCGACGCCGTACGGCACGACGCCAAGCGCCATCAGCAGTTCTATCGGCAGCCACTCCAGCGCCACGATGCGCTGCGGGTCGACGGTCGCCGCCCGCGCGCCGCGCATCTGCCACAGCAGCGGCGATAGCGCCATCGCCGTCAGTAAACGTCGACGGGTGATCACGTTGTTTTTTTCCATTAATAGACGAAGCTTACCGGCGCACTGCCCGCCGGATGCGGCAGAATTCCCATCGGGATACCGTAAATTTGTTCCAGCGTTTCGCTACGCATCAGCTCAGTCGACGTGCCCTGAGCAATCATCTCGCCGCCGCGAAGGGCCACCAGATAGTCGCAGTAGCGGGCCGCCATATTGATATCATGCAGCACGGCAATCACCGTCAGGCCGCGCTGCTGGCTCAGGCGATGCACCAGCGCCAGCACGTCAACCTGGTGGGCGATATCCAGCGCCGAAGTTGGCTCATCCAGCAGCAGACAGCGGCTGTCCTGGGCCACCAGCATGGCAATCCACGCGCGCTGGCGCTCGCCGCCGGAGAGGCTATCGACCAGCCGATGCGCCAAGGGTTTCAGCCCGACCAGCGCAATGGCCTCCTCGACCTTCTGTCGATCCGTTGCGCCAAAGCGCCCCAGCGCCCCGTGCCACGGATAGCGTCCAATCGCCACCAGCTCACGCACCGTCATCCCCTCCGCCGCGGGCAGCTGCTGCGGCAGATAGGCCACCTTGCGGGCAAATGCCTTGCTGCTCCAGCTATCGAGAGGCTGACCGTCGAGCAGCACCTCGCCGTCTGACGGCGGCTGATGGCGACCGAGCATTTTCAGCAGCGTCGATTTGCCGGAGCCGTTATGACCAATCAGGCCGGTCACTTTTCCTGCCGGGAAGGTTAACGAAAGCGGATGCAGCAGCGTACGGCCAGGCACGCGAAAGGTCACGCGATTCAACGAAAACGTGGTATCGGATTGCGGAGTGTTTTCCTGCATAGCGGCCAACTTGTTTAACGGCGCGGCGAACCGCGCCCGGTGAGTGATTAGAAACGGAAGGTTCCGGTCGCAATGACCTGACGCCCTGCGCCCCAGTAGCACGCATATTCGCTATAGCAGCTGGAAACGTACTCGCGATCGAACAGGTTATTGACGTTGATACCCACCGACGAGCCCGGTAAACCAAAGCGCGCCAGATCGTATTTCACCGTCGCATCCATCAACGCGTAGCCCGCGACGCCGAAGGAGTCATTCTGCTTCGCATCGGCGGTATCGTTTTTGTAGTAGCTTACCGTAGAGCCAACGTAGCGCGCGCCGGCGCCGACCGTCAGGCCGCTCAGCGCGGTTTCGTGGAAGGTGTAATCCGCCCACAGCGACGCCATATTGCGCGGAACTTCCGCCGGACGTTTGCCGTTAAATACGGTGTCGTGCTGGTACTCAGCATCGGTGTAGGTATAGGCTGCGGTGAGGTTGATATTGGCGTTCACCGCCGCTTTCGCCTCCAGCTCCAGGCCGCGAGCGCGGATCTCGCCGGTTTGAATGCTAAACGTCGGGTTGCGCGGATCTGCCGTCAGGTTTTTATCCTTGGTCAGCTGGTACACCGCCGCGGTCACCACCACCGGCATATCTTTCGGGACGTATTTCACGCCCGCTTCATACTGCTCGCCGCGCGACGGATCGAACGGTTTGCCGTCGAGGCCCGAGCCTGAAACCGGCTCAAACGACTGGCTGTAGCTGAAGTACGGAGAGATACCGTTGTCGAACAGATAGTTAATACCGCCGCGCCAGGTAAACTGCTGGTCGTGATTTTCGGCCAGAACGTTAGTGGAGCGCGTCAGCGTAGAGGTCGTGGCGTAGTCATAGCGTCCGCCCAGCGTCATCACCCACTTATCCCACTCCATCTGATCCTGGGCATAGAGGCCGGTCTGCTCCATCCGGTTGAGCACCGCGTACGGGAAGTACACCGAGACGTTTGGATTACCGTACTGCGGATTGGACATGCCGATCGGATCCGCAGAACCGTAGTCGGCATTGACGTCGTTGCGCATGCGCGAATAGTCCACGCCGGTCAGCAGCTTATGGTCCACCGCGCCGGTAGCAAAGTCGGACTGCAGCTGGGTATCAACGGTGAAGGTGTTGAGATGTTCATCAGAACGCACGTAGGCGCGGTTGATCTGTCCCGGTGCCGTGTAGCCGTTGCCGTAAACGGAGCGATAGAGCGTATTGACGTCGGCGTAGCGCAGGTTCTGACGAACGGTAAAGGTATCGTCAAACTGGTGTGAGAAGCTGTAGCCCACCATCTGCTGGCGGCGCGACATCTTGTTGCTCGGATCGCCTTCATTGAAATCGGTCGGCAGCTTATGTGCCTTGCCGTTGGCGTCGTAGTACGGCACCACGGTCCCTTCGCGCGGAAGCCAGCCGTAGTAGCCCGCATACGGATCGCTCTGGAAGTTGCTCAGGAAGGTGAAGTCGGTTTTATCATCCGGGCGCCAGCTAAAGGATGGCGCCACCGCGTAGCGGGTCGATTTCGCCATCTGCTGCTGCGCGTCCTGGCTGCGGCCCAGGCCGGTCAGGCGATAGGACCATACGCCGCTATCATCAATCGCATCGCTAAAATCGAAACCCGTCTGCCACAGGTTATCGGTACCCATTTTGAACTGAATTTCTTTCAGCGGCTCGGTCGTCGGGCGCTTGCTGACCATGCTGACGATGCCGCCAGGGTTGCTGTTGCCGTACAGTACGGAGGTTGGTCCGCGCATCACTTCCACGCGCTCGAGGAAGTAGGGGTCCATCGACACTTCAGAGTAGTTATTCCCCTGCAGCTTCATGCCATCCAGATACTGGTTGGTGTTCACCGTTGTCGAGGTCGTAAAGCCGCGAATTGTCACCACGTCATAGGTCGTTGAGCTGCCGCGAGTGGAGAAAACGCCCGGCGTGTAGGCCAGCGCTTCTTTCACCGTTGTCGGCTGCTTCATCTCCATTTCCTGGCGGGTCACCACGGAGATCGACTGCGGCGTTTTTTCAATCGGGGTATCGGTTTTAGTGGCAGTTGCTGAACGCTTTGCCGCGATAGTCGGAGCCGGTCCCCAGGCGCTTTCCTGGCTGACGGGGGCTGCGATAACGGTAATGGTTTCTTCTTTTTTCGGTTCAACTGCCGCCTGTGCATAGACAGACATGCCGCTAACCGCTGTGGCTACTACGACTGCAATTTTACGCAGCGAGTGATTTGGCTGAGCAGTTTTTAGACGCGCCATTGGTAGATCTCTGATAAAGGTGAATGATAACGTAAACGAGAATTATTATTATGACGGCTGACATAATAGGCGAAACGCGAAATGCAAGGCAAGCGATATGCCATCGCGAAGATATCAAAGGCTGAATAAATAACCAGACGGTAATTGTGGGGTTAAGTGACTGTTAAGTAATCTACATAAATGAAAAAGCCCCCTGATACTGAAGTATCAGAGGGCCAGTGTTGTAACAACCTGTTCGCACCATCATGCAAGCTGCAGCGAGGCGACTTGAAGAATCAAGCGGATAGTTAATTGCTGCCGAACATATCCTTAATCCAGCCCGCTACGCCGTCGCTTTTTTCCTGCTTCGGCTGCTGCTGCTGCGTCGCTGGCTGCTGCTGCTGAGGCTGCTGACCGGACTGATTAAACGGATTGTTCTGCTGCTGCTGCTCAAGCTGCTGCTGCTGGATCTGCTCACCCTGACGGCAGAGCGCATCCGGCGCGGTGGTCCATACCGGCAGGGTACGCACCCCGCCGCTGCAGACAAAGTTACCGCTGCCATCGACGCCCATATCCACCACGTCTTCCGGCGCCGTCAGCACCAGCGGGGTTGGCGTCTGGTTGGCCAGATAGCGCTGATAAATCGACATTGCGCCGCTGGCACCATACAGCTTCGTCGGTTGGTTGTTATCGCGACCCACCCAGGTAATCGTCACCTGGCTTCCATCGATACCGGCGAACCACGTATCGACGTTGTTGTTGGTGGTCCCGGTTTTCCCTGCCAGATGCAGGCCCGGATATTTCGCCCCAAGCTGGCGACCGGTGCCGCGCTGCACGACCTGCTGCATGGTCCACAGCGTCATGTATGCGGCCTGCGCAGGAACCGCCCGCTCCGCCTGCGGATAGCTCTGATACAGAACGGTGCCATCTTCGGCGATCACCGAACGCAGCGCCGACAGCGTGGCGCGGTTACCGCCGCTGGCGAGGGTCTGGAACGCCTGCGCCACTTCAATCGGCGTCAGGTTCAGCGCCCCGAGGATCATCGCCGGGACCGGACTGAGCTGGTCTTTCGGCGCCCCCAGTTTGACCCAGGTATCGATCACCGCCGGCAGGCCCAGTGCCATCCCGAGGTTGACCGTCGGCACGTTCATCGAACGCGTCAGCGCGTCAACCAGCATTACCTGGCCGCTAAAGCGACGATCGTCGTTCTGCGGGGACCAGGTCTGGCCGTTGGAGAGGCGAATCGTCACCGGCGCATCGGCAATGGCGGTATTCAGACGGTACTGGTTCGGCTGGCTTAACGCGGTCAGATAGGTCGCCGGCTTGGCCAGAGAACCAATCGAGCGACGGGCCTGCATCGCGCGGTTATAGCCCGCAAACTGCGGCTCCGCGCCGCCGACCATGGCCCGTACCTCGCCGGTATAGCGGTCAACGACCACCATCGCGGTTTCCAGATCCGGCAGCTTACGCTGCTTCTTCAGCGCCGGGATCCCTTCGGTGGCCGCCTTTTCCGCCGCGTCCTGCGCAACGGAATCGAAGGTCGTAAAGATCTTCACGCCGGAGAGATCTTTCACCTTATCGCCCAGCTTCGCCTGCAGCTCCTGACGCACCATCTGCATAAACGCCGGCTGCGGAGAAATGACGCCGCCGCGCGGCTGCACGCCCAGAGGACGGGCGCTCAGCATGTCGTACAGCTCCTGGTCGATCACGTTCTGCTGCTGCAGCAGACGCAGGACCAGGTTACGACGCTCCAGCGACAGCTTCGGATTACGCCACGGGTTGTAAATCGATGCGCCTTTTACCATCCCCACCAGCAGAGCCTGCTGGTCAAGGCTCAGCTCTTCCACCGGGCGGCCAAAGTAGTAAAGGCTGGCCAGCGGGAAGCCGCGAATTTCGTTATCGCCGCTCTGGCCGAGGTATACCTCGTTCATATACAGCTCGAGGATCCGATCCTTGCTGTAACGGGCGTCAACGATCAGCGCCATGTAGGCTTCGTTGGCCTTACGCCAGTAGGAGCGCTCACTGGAGAGGAACAGGTTTTTCACCAGCTGCTGGGTCAGGGTACTCGCGCCCTGCACCGTGCGTCCCGCCGTCAGGTTAGCCAGCACCGCACGACCAATCGAGTACAGGCTGATCCCGTCATGCTCGTAGAAGTGGCGGTCTTCGGTAGCCAGCAGGGTATCAACCAGCAGGTCCGGGAAGCCGCTGCGCTTAACGAACAGGCGCTGCTCGCCGTTGGCCGACTGCAGCATGGTGATCAGCCGCGGATCGAGGCGGAAGAAGCCAAACTGGCGGTTATTCTCCATGTTCTCGATCGTTTCCAGACGATCGCCATCAAAGGTCAGACGCGCGCGCACCTGCCCTTCTTTACTGTCCGGGAAATCAAACGGACGGCGAATCATCTCGATGCTGTTGGCCTGCACGGTGTATTCGCCCGGGCGCGTCATCGCGCTCACTTGACGATACTGCGTGGCGTTCAGCAGGCGCACCATTTCGTTTTTGCTGACCTGCATATCGGGCTCAAGGTTGACCATCCGGCCATACACCGCCGCCGGAAGTTCCCAAACCTTGCCATCAATGCGGCTGCGGATCTTCTGATCGAGGTAGACGCCATAGGCGGCAACCAGCACCGCGACAACGATACCCAGCTTGATCAACAGCCACAGCCAGGTACGTTTACGCCGAGGCTTGTTACCTTTGCCTTTCGCTTTCTTCGGCATCGGCTCTTCGTCCTCATAATCGTCGTCGTAATCATCGTCATAGTCCTCGTCCCGAACCCGACGACGAGTCACTTTTTGTTTTGCCGGACGCGAGGGTTTACCCTTACGTCCGATAGGCTCGCGGTCATCTCCCGCCATGCTTTTTCTCCGCAACTTTCAGGCGTAAAAGCCTGATTCTCAATGCTTCCCCCTGCCAGAGGAAGAAGATATCTCTCAAATTCACACCCGTAGGGTCTTATCCTGCAGGCGACCATCTATTGACTGTACTTCGCGCGGTCAGCGTCTCACGGCGCAGCTATGATCGATTTTTATGCGTTTAGTTAAAAAATCATAAAATAAATCATCACCTTACATACTTCACCTGCAGAGAATTTTGGGACATAGCACTAATCGTCCAGGGAACACAGGATAGCACTAAACCAGGATATGCTTAACCAGCATTTTACCCAGTAAAAGCGTAACAAAAGGGAAAATATTATGTTTTTTAATAACATAAAAAATGCTCCCCGCCGCCCCTTGCGCTTCACGCTTTTCGGCCCCCCTGCTGCGGATAAAAACGAAAACTTCCCGGTGCACGAAATATTATATTCGGACTGTGACAATAAATATTTTCCCGGAAGTAAAGTTAAACCTTAAACCATCTGCGGATAAAAGTGAGAGCGGCTTAACAATTATATAATAGCCTATCCCACCAGGCGTAATTGGCGTAGCCAGTTTGAACACGGACAGCGCGGAGAAACCGAAGCGTACACGTAGTACGTGAGGATTTCGAGCACTGCCCAGGTTCCAAATGGCAAGTAAAATAGCCCTAATGGGATAGGCTCTAATAATATTTACTGATGACAGCGGGGGAATATTTGTTAAACTAGCCTTCAGTTAACCATTCCAGCTTAATATTATGCGAACTTTCGTTATATTTCCGCTTATCATGATCGCCGCGCTTTCAGGGTGTCAGCAGAATCGCACCTCAACGTTAAGTCCTGGCGTCAGCAGCGAGGCGCAGCTTGAGCAGCTCTCGTCGGTGGCCGCAGGCGCCCGCTATCTGAAGAACAAATGCAATCGCAGCGACTTGCCCGCAGATGAAGCCCTCACTCAAGCCGCGTGGAATGTCGGGAAAAAAAGAGGATGGGGAAATATCGATTACGCAACCCTGGCTCAGCGCAGCGCGCAGATGTATCAACAGCTGCAGCAGGACAGCACTCCGGAAACAACCAAATGCAGTCAGTTTAATCGCCAGCTGGCGCCCTTTATTGCCGGCTTAGATCGCGAATAAAATGTCGCAGCCGCTTATTTTGCGTTTTATTGGCGCCTAATTTATTGCCCCTGTGGACTATCCGCAATAATACCTCCCGGCCAGTCATCCAGCGCCGCCAGAGTAAAGGTATTGCCCTTAAAGCTAAACACGGTTAAATCCTGCTGAATCTGCTCAATCACCAGATTCGGCAGCGGCGATTGCCCCTCCTGCCAGCTTTGACCGTTGATCACAATCGTGCGCTTATCCTCGCTCGAGGCGTAGATATGCGCGCTGTAGCGTAATGCCGGTAAATAATCCTCCTGCGGGCTCTCCTCCTCGACGCTGGCCTGCGCCTTTTGCTTTGTCGGAGCAGATACCGGTACGGAGGCCGCCTGCTGCGGTGCAGGCTGGCTAAGCGGCACCAGCGCCGCGTGCGCCACCGGCACCAGCGGCTTTTGCGCGACCGGCGCGTTTCGCCACTGCTCGCCGCCAAACCAGCCCAGCGCGATAAATAGCCCGGCGTAGAGCGGAACGGTAAGCCAGGGAACCTGCACCATTGTACCAACCATCACCGGCGATCCCGCCTCCCGGACGCTCACCGCGGGCATCGGGCACTCTTCATCATGGCGAATCATCACACCCTTTCTCCTGATAGCGAAAGAATCGCAGCCCGACGCCGAGCGCCGGGCTGCCTGACCCCGTGAATGCAGGTCAGCTAAAGAGATGCTTTATTTGCTGCTTACCGGCAGGCCCGCGCCCTGCGCGTCGCCCTGCGGTTTTTCCAGCACCGCCACGGACCAGGCCGGTAGCGTAATCGCGCCATCGGCAGCGATCTCGACGCCGTTCGCCAGCGACCCCTCTCCCGCCGCCTGCTGAATGGCGCTCAGCTGCAGGTTTTCACCATTGAAATCATGGAGAGTCCGGCTCTCAGGCGCCGCGTTGATCGCCACGACCAGGCCATCCACCCGGCCGTCGAGGCTTGCGCCCGCCTGGACGCCATCATCGATGGTCATGATCAGCAGGCCAGCCAGCGAGTCGGCGCCGGTATTGCGGAAATCGACGCGCTTCATCACCGCGCTGCCGTCACCTAAGGTGAAGAGCGGGGATGATTTACGCAGCTGGGTCAGCTCCTGGTAGAACGCGGTCATCTGCTGCAGCTCCGGCTCGCCGGGAGTCGCCACCATCTCCTTAACGCGGGAAATCAGATCGTAGTTGCTGCCGTCATCGCTGCTGCGCGGCATCCCGACGTTAAAGTTGTTGTCCTGCATGGCGTAATCGACGCGGTTAAACCAGTCGCCGGAATCATAGGAGTCGCGGGTGAAGGATTTAGAGCGCAGCAGCTCTGAACCCTGCTGATCGAAGGCGATCCCCTGGCCCAGCATCACCGTCGCCAGCGATACCGCCTGCATCCGCACGCGGGTATTAAGGTCGGCCTCCTGCGCGGCTTTGTAGCTGATCATGTCCCACAGCGTCTGGTTATCGTGCTTCGAAACGTAGTTAACAACCTCCGTCGGGTCAGCCGCATAGCCCCCCGGCGCGCCGTTGTAGTCGATCTCGCTGCCCTTTTTCACCGCGCCGTCTTTATCGATCATCACAAAGTCGGCGAGGTTGCCGGCCATGCCCAGACGCGTCAGATCGGCAAGGTGGCGCACCGTATCTTCGTTCTGGCTGGTGAGCTCGTTAGGCAATACGCCGGCGCCGCTGCCGATCCCCTGGTTCTGACGCAGCGCATCACCGGAGTCAAACGGACCGCCGCCGCGCACCGAGTCGCGCAGACGATCGGAGAAGGTGCCGATCCCGCTACCTTTGAGATTGATCTGCGAAGCGATTTCGAAACGGTCGCTCTGCCCGGAGTCCCAGCCTTCACCGAAGAAGTAGATATCCGGATTTAAGCTCTTCATCCGCTCCCACGCCGAGAGGATCTGCGCTTTCGGGTGATAGCCCATCAGGTCGAAACGGAAGCCGTCAATTTTGTAATCGGTGGTCCATACCGCCAGCGAGTCGGCGATAAGCTTGGCGAACATCCGATGTTCCGGCGCGGAGTCCGAGCAGCAGGTTGCCGATTCCACGCTTCCGGTGGTTTCATTCAGACGCTGATAGTACCAGGGGACGATTTTATCCAGCACCGAAGTCCGGTCAGTTGGCCCGGCGGCGTTGGTGTGGTTGTACACCACGTCCATGATCACGTTCATTCCCAGATCCTGCTTAATCGCCTGGATCATGGTACGGAACTCTTTGATCCGTGCGGTTCCTTCCGGGTTCGTGGCGTAAGAGCCTTCCGGCACCGTGTAGTGGAACGGATCGTAGCCCCAGTTGTAGGAATCGGTTTGCGCCACCAGGCTATTCAGCGCCTGAACCTGCGGGTTATCCTGGCTATCGCTTTGCTTGAGCTGATTAAGCACCTCTTCCACCGTCGAACCGCTGGCGCAGTAGGCGGCAAATTCGCTGCTCTTCACCGCGCTGTTGACTTCGCAGAGGTGGCTGAACGGCTGCTGGATGTCGGCAACTTTATCGCTGAACTCGTTGACCGTCGCCAGATCGAACACCGGCAGCAGCTCAACGTGGGTCACCCCGGAGGCGGAGAGCTTTTTCAGGTGCTGCACCATGTTGCTGTCCTGAGCGGTGAGCGCCAGATACTTACCGCGCAGTTCGGCCGGAACGGTGCTGTCCCAGGCAGAAAGGTCGCGAATATGCGATTCATGGATGGTCATCTTCGCCAGATCGGCTTTGGTTTTCTGCGCGTGAGGCATCGCCAGGTTATCCCAGCCGTCGGGCTTGAGCGCGCTGTCGTTCAGATCGACAACCTGGCTGTACTCCGAGTTGGTGGAGAGGCTATGGGCGTACGGGTCGGTCACCTCGTACTGTTCAACCTTGCGCGACTGCGGGTGGTAAACCGTCAGCGCATAGCGGTAGAAGGCCCCCTTCAGATCGCTTCCGCCCTGCCATGCCCAGGCGCCCGAGGCCGCGTCGCGGGTCATCGGATGGCTGGCGAGCACCTTTTTATCGGCGCTATACAGCACCAGATCGACCTGCTGCGCGGTCGGCGCCCACAGGCGGAAATTAACCCCGCCGTCGCTCACCTGCGCCCCGTAGCTAAGGGCCTCCGCCGGCTGCGCGTAGACGTCGTCCAGCACGCCCGCCGTCTGCACCTGGGTGGCGGAGATCAGAATACCGTCCTTCTCGGCGGCGATCGCCACCGTTTCGCCCTGCAGCAGCTCATCGACCGGCGCATTATCCGGAAGCTTAAACGCGGCGTAGCTGGAGAGCTGCGGGAAGCGCATGCTCACCTGCTGGCTGACGGTGGTGGGAGTCAGGTTCAGATAGCGGTCGGTAAATTTGCCTTCGCTATCGGCGGCCACTTTGCTGCTGTGGCTGTAGTACAGGCGAACGATCGGTTTGCCCTCACCGCCCGGCCACAGCAGGGTGGTCTTATCGACCCAGTGGGCCTCGGCAAGCGCCACGCCAAACGCGGCGCGAAACGCATCTGCGCGGGTATCATACAGCGAGCTGCTGCCGGCAATAACCGAGACCGTGCGGTCGGTAAAGTCGCTGAACGACACGCGCAGATCGCTATCGATCAGCTTGTTGGTGCCGTCTCTGACGATAACGTTGATGCAGCCGCTCTCTTTATTGAGCGGAATCACCCAGTACGGGCCGTATTTATCGCTGCCGCTCGGCGTGGTGCTGACGTCATTCCAGTCCGTCATCGGGGCGCTGAGCGCATCGCAGGTTTCATTATTCCAGAGATAGAGATTCCGGGTGCTGTAATCCGCGGCAGTGGCGCTGGTAATGCCAGCAATATCAACCAGATGAATGACCGCCTGCTGAGAGGAAGCCGTGGCAGCTTCACCGGGAACCGCCACATCGGGTAAACGAACGACGACATCCTGATTATCGGGCGTGTCGGGTGAGCCAGAGGAAGAAGATGAAGAACTATTATCGCAGCCGCTAAGTAAAACCAACGAGCCAAGGAATAGGGCATTACAGGTATATCTGAGCATTCGATAGTCCCTAATATGCTTAATAAATTATGAAAGGTAAGAAAAGATGTTTATCTGTAAAGCGCCGCAATTAGATATTTTTGCTTTCAGCGATTCAATCATCCATTAGCAATTAATGGGGGGGCGTAGGCGGCCGGGGGAGTAAAAATAAAAAGGGAATGACGACCCGGATAGCGAAACTCATTATGCTTTGCGGCGACTCACCGAGAATTTCGCAATAAAATATTTAAATATAAAAAGCCACCCACCAATAAAGGTAGGGATCGCGACCGCCCCGGGGAAAACAGGATGAGAAAAAGAATTAAAATACCTTTTTCTGTGATGAGGTTAACACTAACAAATAAAACGATAATAAACAACGCGCCTCATATTGTGATGTTCGTCATGTTATTACCTATTGCTCAGCAGCTCGCCAAATTAAGCTGGCGGATTATATTCCCTGTAGACTCTGCGGCTATAACGATTAACGCCGCGGCAGTTTTACCTTCCCAGGCGGCTATTCGACCAGACGAATTAGCGCCGTTTACGCTATTTGGCAATGCGGAAAAAACGCCGCCGCCAGCGGACGGTTCAGCCGACGGTAAAACCCTGGCCGAGGCACCACTCTCCGCCCTCAAGCTGCGGATCACCGGCCTGCTCGCCAGCAGCGATGCCGCACGTTCAATTGCCATCGTGGCGAAAGGGAATCAACAGGTTAGCCTGGGCGTTGGCGACAGCACCCCGGGTAACGAAGCCAAAATAGTCGCCATTCTTAACGATCGCCTGATCGTTAACTATCGGGGCAGAAACGAAGCGATACCGCTCTTTGACGACGCTGGCGCAGCGGTGAAATCCGCCCCGACGCCGCCGACGAAAGAGTGGATTAAGCAGGTGCGCGAGCGGCCGCAAAATATTCTCAACTATCTCAATATTTCCCCGATTATGGTCAATGAGCAGCTCAGCGGATATCGACTTAATCCGGGCAAAGACCCCACTCTTTTTCGCCAGGCCGGATTACAGGAAAACGATCTGGCGGTCGCTCTGAACGGTCTCGATCTCCGCGATCGGCAGCAGGCTCAGCAAGCATTAAAACAGCTCCCCGAGCTTAGCGAAATAACGCTGACCGTCGAACGCGACGGCCAGCGGCAGGATATCTATTTAGCCTTGAGGGATGAATAATTGCGCAGCACCCTAATTTTCCGCCTGCTTTTTACGCTGCTGATGATATTCAGCGCGCTGTTATTCAAACCCGCCGCTGCGGAAGAATTCTCCGCCAGCTTCAAGGGCACAGATATTCAGGAATTTATTAATACCGTCAGCAAAAACCTCAATAAGACGGTCATTATCGACCCCAGCGTACGCGGCACAATTACCGTTCGCAGCTACGATATGCTCAATGAAGAACAATATTATCAGTTCTTCCTCAGCGTACTGGACGTCTACGGTTTTGCGGTTATCAATATGAATAACGGCGTGCTGAAGGTGGTGCGTTCAAAAGATGCCAAAACCGCGGCAGTACCGGTCGCCAGCGACGCCTCCCCGGGCGTGGGCGATGAGGTGGTGACCCGCGTGGTGCCGCTCACCAACGTTGCCGCCCGCGATCTCGCACCGCTGCTGCGCCAGCTCAACGACAACGCCGGGGCCGGCAGCGTGGTGCACTACGAGCCGTCCAACGTGCTGCTGATGACCGGGCGCGCGGCGGTGATTAAGCGCCTGCTGACCATCGTCGAGCGGGTTGATAACGCCGGCGATCGCAGCGTGGTGACGGTCCCGCTCTCCTGGGCCTCCGCCGCCGACGTGGTTAAGCTGGTGAATGAGCTGAACAAGGACACCAGCAAATCCGCGCTCCCCGGCTCGATGGTGGCGAACGTGGTCGCCGACGAGCGGACCAACTCGGTGCTGGTCAGCGGCGAACCGAACTCACGCCAGCGCATCATCACCATGATCCGCCAGCTCGACCGCCAGCAGGCGGTACAGGGAAACACCAAGGTTATCTATCTCAAGTATGCCAAAGCCGCCGACCTGGTGGAGGTGCTAACCGGCATCAGCAGCAGCATGCAGAGCGAGAAACAGAGCGCGAAGCCGGTGGCGGCGCTGGATAAAAACATCATTATCAAAGCCCACGGCCAGACCAACGCGCTGATCGTCACCGCCGCCCCGGACGTCATGAACGACCTCGAGCGGGTCATCGCGCAGCTGGACATTCGCCGCCCGCAGGTGCTGGTTGAAGCAATTATCGCCGAGGTTCAGGACGCCGACGGCCTCAATCTTGGCGTGCAGTGGGCCAATAAAAATGCCGGCATGACCCAGTTCAACAACAGCGGGCTGCCGATCTCAACGGCCATTGCCGGCGCCAACCAGTACAACAAAGACGGCACGGTCACCAGCTCGCTCGCCAGCGCCCTGAGCTCCTTTAACGGCATCGCCGCCGGGTTCTACCAGGGGAACTGGGCGATGCTGCTTACCGCCCTCTCCAGTAGCAGCAAAAACGATATTCTCGCCACCCCGAGCATCGTCACCCTCGACAACATGGAGGCGACCTTTAACGTCGGCCAGGAGGTGCCGGTGCTCAGCGGCTCGCAGACCACCTCCGGCGATAACATCTTCAATACCGTCGAACGCAAAACCGTCGGCATCAAGCTGAAGGTCAAGCCGCAGATTAACGAAGGGGACTCGGTGCTGCTGGAAATTGAGCAGGAGGTCTCCAGCGTCGCCGACTCCGCCTCCAGCACCAGCTCGGATTTAGGCGCCACCTTCAATACCCGCACGGTTAACAACGCGGTGCTGGTCGGCAGCGGCGAAACCGTCGTCGTGGGCGGGCTGCTGGACAAAAGCGTCACCGACTCCGCCGATAAGGTGCCGCTGCTCGGCGATATCCCGGTGATTGGTGCCCTGTTCCGCTCCACCAGCAAAAAGGTCTCCAAACGCAACCTGATGCTGTTTATCCGTCCGACCATCATTCGCGACCGCGACGGCTACCGGCAGGCCTCTTCGGGTCAGTACAACGCCTTTAACGACGCGCAAACCAAACAGCGCGGCAAGGACGGCACGGAAGCGTCGCTGAACGATGACCTGCTGCATATCTACCCCCAGCAGGATACCGCCGCGTTTCGTCGGATCGGTGCCGCTATCGACGCCTTCAACCTGGGAGGCCAGCCGTGACGCCGCTGGCGGAGAGCCGCCCGCTGCTGCCTTTCATCTACGCCCGCGCCCACGGCATTATCCTGCTGAGCAACGGCGCGACCTGCGCCGTCCGCTGCCTCGCCGAGGCGCCAACGGCGGCGCTGCTTGAGGCGCGCCGGGTAGCGGACGGGCCGATCGAGGTCCAGCGGCTGGCCGCCGGCGAGTTCGAGAAGCTGCTGGTGCTGAGCTACCAGCGCGATTCGGCGGAAGCCCGGCGCATGATGGCCGATATCGGCAACGAGCTGGATTTATACACCCTCGCCGACGAACTGCCCGACACCGACGATCTGCTGGATAGCGAGGACGATGCGCCGATTATCCGCCTGATCAACGCCATGCTGACGGAGGCTATCAAAGAACAGGCCTCGGATATTCATATCGAAACCTACGAGCGCCACCTGCAGATCCGCTTTCGCGTCGATGGCGTGCTGCGGGAGATCCTCCGCCCGCAGCGTCGGCTTGCGGCCCTGCTGATTTCGCGCATTAAGGTGATGGCCAACCTCGATATCGCGGAAAAGCGCATCCCGCAGGATGGCCGCATGGCGCTGCGCATCGGCGGGCGCGCCGTTGACGTGCGCGTCTCGACGCTGCCCTCCGGCCACGGCGAGCGCGTGGTGCTACGCCTGCTGGATAAAAACAGCGTCAACCTCGACCTGCTGACCCTCGGGATGCCGCCCGCGCTCCTGCAGCAGGTCGATGAGCTGATGGCCCGCCCGCACGGCATCATTCTGGTCACCGGCCCCACCGGGTCCGGCAAAAGCACCACCCTGTACGCCGCCCTCAGCCGGCTGGACGCTCGCGAGCGCAATATTATGACCATCGAAGACCCCGTCGAATACGAGCTGGAAGGGATCGGCCAGACGCAGGTCAACCCCAGGGTGGAGATGACCTTTGCCCGCGGGCTGCGCGCCATTTTACGCCAGGACCCTGACGTGGTGCTGGTGGGTGAGATCCGCGACGGCGAGACGGCGCAAATTGCCGTGCAGGCCTCCCTCACCGGCCACCTGGTGCTCTCCACGCTGCATACCAACAGCGCGCTGGGGGCGATCTCGCGCCTGCAGGATATGGGCGTGGAGCCTTTTCTGCTGTCAACCTCGCTGCTGGCGGTACTGTCGCAGCGCCTGGTGCGCAGGCTCTGCCCGCACTGCCGTCGTCCAGGGCAGGCGGATGAGGAAACGGCGACGCTGATGGGCGTCCTGCCCGGTACTACCCTGTGGCACGCCGAGGGCTGCGCGGAGTGCGGCTTCAGCGGCTATCGCGGGCGTACCGGGATCCACGAGCTGCTGCGGGTTGACGATCGGGTGCGGATGGCAATCCACCGCGGGGAAAACGAATTAACGCTGGCCCAGCGGCTGGGGGCGGACTATATCACCCTCCGCCGCGCCGGGCTGGAGAAGGTGCTGAGCGGCATCACCAGCTGGGAAGAGGTGGTCAGGGTGACCGAGCAGCACAGGGCGCAGGGGGAGTAAGATGGCTATTTTTCGCTACCGTGCGCTGGACGAGCGCGGCAGGACGCAGCGCGGCGTACAGCAGGCGGACTCCGCCCGCCACGCCCGCCAGCTGCTGCGGGAAAAGGGCTGGCTGCCCGTTGAGATCGACGCCGCTGAAGGCCCCGCGCGCGGCGGGCATTCGCTGCTGACGCGGCGCACCGGCGCCGGCGACCTCGCCCTCCTCACCCGCCAGCTGGCGACGCTGGTGGCTGCCGCGATCCCGCTGGAAAAAGCGCTGGATGCGGTGGCGCAGCAGTGCGAAAAAGCGCACCTGAAAACCCTGATGGCCGGCGTGCGCGGCAAGGTGCTGGAAGGTCATACCCTGGCGGAGGCCATGCGCGGCTATCCGGCCTGCTTCGACCGGCTCTACTGCGCGATGGTCGCCGCGGGCGAAACCTCCGGACACCTTGCCGGCGTACTTAACCGGCTGGCGGACTATACCGAACAGCGCCAGCAGCTTCGCGCCCGCCTGCTGCAGGCCATGATCTACCCTATCGTGCTGACGCTGGTCGCCATCAGCGTGATCGCTATTCTGCTCTCCACGGTGGTGCCGAAGGTCGTCGATCAGTTTATTCATCTCAAGCAGGCTCTGCCGTTCTCCACCCGCCTGCTGATGACCATGAGCGATATCGTCAGAAGCGCCGGCCCCTGGCTACTGCTGGCGCTGCTGGCGGGCGGGCTGCTGCTGCATTACGCCCTGCGCCAGCCCGCGCGGCGGCTCATCTGGCATAGACAGCTGCTGCGCCTGCCGCTGATTGGCCGGGTGGCCCGCAGCATCAACAGCGCCCGCTACGCCCGCACCCTCAGCATTCTGAACGCCAGCGCCGTCCCGCTGCTGCCGTCGATGCGCATCAGCGCGGAGGTGTTAAGCAATACCTGGGCGCGCCGCCAGCTGGAAACCGCCGCCGAGTCGGTGCGCGAAGGGATCAGCCTGCACCGCGCCCTCGAAGCCACCGCCCTCTTCCCGCCGATGATGCGCTACATGGTTGCCAGCGGCGAACAGAGCGGCGAGCTCAACGGCATGCTCGAGCGCGCCGCCGATAACCAGGACCGTGAGCTGAGCGCGCAAATTCAGATGGCGCTCAGCCTGTTTGAGCCGCTGCTGGTGGTGGCGATGGCCGGCATGGTGCTGTTTATCGTGCTGGCCATTCTGCAGCCGATCCTGCAGCTCAACACCCTTATGAGTATGTGATTGTAATAATGGAGAAAAAAATGCAACGACAGCGTGGATTCACCTTACTGGAAATTATGGTGGTGATTGTCATTCTCGGCATTCTTGCCAGCCTGGTGGTCCCTAACCTGATGGGCAATAAAGAAAAAGCGGACCGGCAAAAGGTGGTCAGCGATCTGGTGGCGCTGGAGGGCGCGCTGGATATGTACAAGCTGGATAACAGCCGCTACCCCAACACCGAGCAGGGGCTCGCGGCGCTGGTCAGCCGTCCTGGCGCCGAGCCGCAGGCGCGTAACTATCCGGAAGGCGGCTATATCCGCCGCCTGCCGCAGGACCCGTGGGGCAATGACTATCAGCTGCTCAGCCCCGGCCAGCACGGCCAGGTCGATGTGTTTAGCGTCGGGCCGGACGGCATGCCGGACACCAACGACGATCTCGGCAACTGGAATATCGGGAAAAAATAGTGCAGCAGCGCGGCTTCACGTTACTGGAGATGATGCTCATTTTGCTGCTGATGGGCGTTAGCGCGGGCATGGTGATGCTGGCGTTTCCGCCATCGCGCGAGAACGACCCGGCGAAGACCCTCGAGCGCTTCGAGGCGCAGCTGAGCTTTGTCCGCGACCGCGGGCTGCAGACCGGCCAGTTCTACGGTATCTCGATTCACCCCGACCGCTGGCAGTTTATGCGGCTGCTGACCCCTGACGAGAGCGGCAACGCTGGCGAAGCGGACGACGGCGAGGAGGGCTCCCGTTGGCAGCCGCTGCAGATCGCTCGCGTCGCCACCTCGGGCAGCGCCGCCCCGGAACCGCTGGCGCTGAGCTTCCCCGATGGCGCCGCCTGGACGCCGGGCGAACTGCCTGACGTTCTGCTGTTCCCCGGCGGGGAAGTGACCCCCTTTCAGCTGCACATCGGCCGCGATCTGGCGCTGGAGGTTGACGCCCGCGGCGGCGTGCAGCCCACACAGCGGGAGGAGAGCCCATGAAATCACAGTCCGGAATGACGCTGATCGAAGTCATGGTCGCGCTGGTGGTCTTCGCCCTCGCCGGGCTATCCGTGATGCAGGCCACGCTGCAGCAGACCCACCACCTCGGGCGCATGGAGGAGAAAACCCTCGCCGGGTGGCTTGCCGACAATCAGCTGATCCAACTGAAGCTGGAAAACCGCTGGCCGGCGCTGAGCCCCTCGGAAACGACGGTCCAGGCGGCAGGCGGAAGCTGGCACATCCGCTGGCAGGGCGTCGAAACCGAGCTCCCACAGCTGCGGGCGCTGGACGTCGAGGTCCGCCATGATAAAAGCGACAAGGCTCCGGTCTCCTCGCTGCGCACCTGGGTGACCCGGCTATGAACAACGGCACCATGCGCGGCTTTACCCTCGTTGAAATGCTGCTGGCGCTGGCGATCCTTGCCGCGCTGAGCGTGGCGGCGGTCAGCGTGCTGCAAAACGTCATTCGCGCGGATACGCTCACCAAAGAAAAAGCGCAGCAGATCCGCGCGCTGCAGCAGACCTTTAGCCAGATGGCCGCTGACTTCAACCAGATAGTCCCCCGCCGCGGCCGCAACGACGACGCTCCCTTCTCCGCCGGGCGCTTCCAACTGAGCAGCGACGACTGGGCGATAGCCTTTAGCCGCAGCGGCTGGCCAAACCCGATGGGCATTTTGCCGCGCTCAGAGATCCAGAACGTCAGCTACCGCCTGCGCCAGCAGCGGCTGGAGCGCCTGAGCTATGACCAGCAGGACCCGCTCACCGGCAGCCGGCCGACAACCTGGGTCCTGCAGCGCGACGTCGCGGCGTTCCGCCTGCGCTTTTACGCCAACGGCGGCTGGCAGGATCGCTGGGAATCCGCACAAAATCTGCCGCAGGCGCTTGAAGTCACCTTAACGCTGAAGGGCTACGGCGACGTCACGCGCCTGTTTTTAGTTGCCCCCGGAGACCAGCCATGAACGGCCGACAGCGCGGCGTCGCGCTGCTGATGGTACTGCTGATCCTCGCGCTGATGATGGTGCTGGCGAGTGCCATCACCGAAAGAACGGCGCGGATGTACCAGCAGACGGCCACTACCCTCGATAACCTGCAGGCCAAATGGTACGCGCTGGGCGCGGAGACGATGGTCGCCGCGCTGCTGCAGCGCGACGCGCTTGATTCGCCTAACCAGACCCATCTGGCACAAAACTGGGCCCAGCAGGGACGCCGTTTCACCGTCGATGGCGGCGAGATTTATGCCACCATTACCGACGATCTGGCCTGCTTCAATCTGAATGCCGTCAACCGCACCACCGCCGATGAAAGCGAAGCGGTCCCCGCCGCGGCGCGCGCCTTTACCCGCCTGCTGGAGAAGCTCGGCGCGGAGCCGCTGCGCGCCCTGCAGATCACCGCCGCCCTGCGCGACTGGATCGATGCGGATAGCCAGCCGCTGCTTAACGGCGCGGAAGACGAGGTCTATATGGCGCAGTCGCCGGGCTACCTGACCGGCAACCAAAATATCCAGGATCTCAGCGAGCTGCGCCTGCTCGCCGGGATGGACGCGGCGCTGTACCAGCGCCTGCTGCCCTACGTCTGCGCCCAGCCGAACGACGCCCTGCAGATCAATATCAACACCCTGAAGCCGGCGCAGGCCGCCCTGCTGACGGCGCTGTTTCCCGCAGATCTCAGCATTCAGCAGGCGCGCCAGCTGCTGAGCGCCCGTCCGGCAAGCGGCTGGAACAGCGTCGCCGCGTTTTTAGCCCAGCAGGCGCTGCAGGACGCCGACACCACCGCCGTGCGTCCCTGGCTGACGGTCCATAGTGAACGCTTCGTCGCCTCGTTCACCGTGGTCATGGGTAGCGCTCGCTATCAGCAGCGCAGCCTCCTGCAGCGCGAAGGGCGCAGCTTCCGCGTTATCCAGCGACGTTATGGACTTTACAGAGTGGCCGATGAATAACGATAAAACGCCGCCGCGCGCGGCGCTCATTTTGCGCCTCGGCGCCCCTGAACGACCGATCGCCTGGCGCCTGCTCTCGCCCGGGCAGCCGGAGAGAGCCGGCGAATGCTCCGCCGGCGACGATGACCCGACGCTGCGCGAGCTGGCGGCGCGCTATCCCGCCTGGGTATTGGTTCCAGCCAGCGACTGCGCTTTTCACAGCGTGATGCTGCCCGCCGGCCTGCGCCAGCGCCCGCAGCAGATCCTGCCCTTCCTGCTCGAGGAGCAGCTGGCAACCGACGTCGAGGAGGTTCATTTTGCGCTGATCCACCGGCAGAAAAATCTCTGTCACGTCGCCATCCTGCAACGGCAAAAAATGCGCGCGTGGCTTGCCCGCTGCGACGAGCTGGGGCTCGAGATCCTCGCCCTGACGCCGGATGCGCTGGCTCTCCCCTTCACTCCGGGCCGCTGGAGCGCGCTGCAGGTCGGCGAACAGTGGCTGATTCGCCATCAGGCCTGGGGAGGGATGGCGGCGGAAGCCGACTGGCTGGCCGAGCTGCTCTCCCCCGGCGAGGAGCAGCCGCCGATCGACAGCTACTCGCCGCCCCTGGCGATCCCGGCGCCGTGGCGCGCGCTGGCGGCGCAGGATTTACTCCAACTGGCGGCGGCGAATCCGGCGGCACAGCGCATCTGCCTACGCCAGGGAGAGTTTGCGCCGAAGCGCCGCTGGCAGCCCGCCGGGCTGCGCTGGCGTCCGGCGATGGCCGCTGCCGCCGCGCTGGTGCTGCTGTGGGGAGTCAATGGCGCGCTCGACCATCTGGC
This sequence comes from Klebsiella sp. 18074, assembly GCF_902705905.1. NCBI lineage: Bacteria > Pseudomonadati > Pseudomonadota > Gammaproteobacteria > Enterobacterales > Enterobacteriaceae > Klebsiella > Klebsiella sp. 18074. The sequence continues at coordinate 73,670 of NZ_CACSIS010000023.1, forward strand.
GCTGAGCCAGCAGGCAGCCGCGGCTCAGCAGGCCAGCCGGGCGTTTTATCATCAGTGGTTTAAAACGGAGACCCGGGTGATTAACCCGCGGCTGCAGATGCAGCAGCATCTGCGCCAGCTTGCGCAGACGGCGGCGCATCCGCCGTCGGTCGTCACCATCAGCCTGGTGCAAAAGATCGTCGCCGAGACCCCGGGGATTCGCCTGCGGGCCCTGGCCTATGACGGCGCGCGCAACGCCCTGCAGCTCGACGTCTCGGCGGTATCGCCCCGGGCGCTGGAGCAGTTCCGGCTGCGGGCGCAGCCCCATTTTCGCGTGCGAACCGGCGAAATGAAGCCGCGCGTGGACGGCATTGAGGGGCGTCTATCCCTGGAGGAAAACGATGCATAGCCTGCGTATTTTATGGCAGCAGCGCTCGCAGCGGGAGCAGCGCCTGCTGGTGGCGATGGCCCTCGCGCTGTTTGTCGGTATCGCGTACTACGCCTTCTGGCAGCCGTGGCTTGACCGCGAGCAGCAGTGGCGGCAAACCCTCGCCAAAGAGCAGGCCAGCCTGCGCTGGATGCAGCAGCAGGCTCCGCTCCTGCAGCAGCTAAGCCGCCAGCGGCCGGGCCCTGCGGCCACCGACGAAGAGCCCTCGGCGGTTATCATGCGCGAGGCGGCCCGCCAGGCGCTGGCGATTGTCCGGCTGCAGCCGCAGGGGATGCGGGTCAACGTCACCCTCGAGGCCTGTACCTTTCAGGCCCTGATGTCATGGCTCGACGCCCTGGGCCGGCAGGGCATTCACGCCGCCTCTCTGGCCGTCACCGCGCACCCCCAGCGTCCCGGCTGGGTGACGGTGAATACTCTGATCCTCGAGCGTCGGCATGAGAAGTAAATCCGCCGTCGGACTGCTGCTCGGCGCCTGGCTGCTGTGGATGCTGCTCACAGCCCCCGCCAGGCTGCTGACCGCCGCGCTGCCGGCCGGGATCGGCGTCGGCGAACTTACAGGCACCGTCTGGCAGGGCGAGGCCAGAGATATTGGCTGGCGCGGAGCCAGCCTCGCCCACCTGCGCTGGCGGCTGGCTTTCTCCGGCGCGCTTCCGGGCTGGCATATTTCGTTCAGCGATCCCAGCGGGCTGCGCGGCCAGGTCTGGCTGCAGGGAGTGAGCGCGCTGACGCTGCGCGATGGCCGCCTTATCGTCCCCGCCGGCGTTGCCGGCCGCGGACTGGCGCAGGCCGGGTCGGTTGACGCCGAAGGCATGATTACGCTGGAGATCGCCGAGGCGCGCTTCAGCCACGCCGGCTGCCGGCAGATATCCGAGGGCCGCGCGCGCTGGCAGGATGCAACGCTGAGCTCCCCCGTCGGAACCCTGACGCTGGCCAGCGTCAGCGGCAAATTCAGCTGCACGCCCGCGGGCGCGCTGGCGCTGAACATCAGCCAGGACTCGCATCAGTTGAGCCTGAGCGGACAGGGCACCCTCGCGCCTGACGGCGGCTACGCGTTTCGCGGAACGCTACAAAGCCGGCAGTCAACGCCGACGCTGCTCGCGGCGCTTATCGCCCAGAGCGGCCGCCAGGATGAGCATGGACGCACGCCCTGGCAGCTGCAGGGAAAATGGTCACCACCGGAGAAACCATGACGCTACTTGCCGCATTTTCACTGCAGTTCCCCCTGATATGGGGCGGTTTTTTGTTTATTTTCGGTCTGTGCTTCGGCAGCTTTTTTAACGTCGTAATCTACCGGCTGCCGCTGATGTTAATGGCCGAGGAGGGCCAGGAGCGGCTTAGCCTGAGCTTTCCGCCGTCGTTCTGCCCGCAGTGCCGGCAGCCCGTTGCCTGGCGGGATAACGTCCCGTTGTTCAGCTTCCTGCTGCTGAAGGGACGCTCCCGCTGCTGCGCGCGGCCGATTTCACGCCGCTATCCGCTGACCGAGCTATTCTGCGGGCTGCTGTTTGTGCTCGCCGGGTATCTGCTGACTCCGGGTTTCGCGCTGCTGGGCGGGCTGGGGCTGCTCTCCACCCTGCTGGTGCTGGCGCTCATCGACGCCAGGACGCAGCTGCTCCCCGATTGCCTGACGCTACCGCTGCTGTGGGCCGGGCTGCTGTTTAATCTCAATGCGACGTTTGTGCCGCTGACGGAGGCGGTGATCGGCGCGATGGCAGGCTACCTGTCGCTCTGGGCGGTGTACTGGGTCTTTCGGCTGCTAACCGGCAAGGAGGCGCTGGGATACGGCGATTTTAAACTGCTGGCGGCACTCGGCGCGTGGTCCGGCTGGCAGGCGCTGCCGCATACGCTGCTGCTGGCCTCGGCCAGCGGGCTTATCTGCACCCTGCTGCTGCGGCGGCTGACCCACCAGCCGCTGGATCGGCCGCTGGCCTTCGGTCCCTGGCTGGCGCTGGCCGGCGGCGGCCTGTTTTTGTGGACCCAGGCGTGGTAGCCCGGCCTCAGCGCGATCCCGGGGGCGCATACTTTTTGGTGCGCCGGGTCGCCGCGGCGTTTGCCGGATCGTCCGGCCAGACGTGTTTGGGGTAGCGTCCCTTCATCTCTTTTTGCACTTCCCGATAGGCCCCCTGCCAGAACGCGCTGAGATCGCGGGTGATCTGCAGCGGGCGCTGAGCGGGCGACAGCAGCTCCAGCACCAGCGCCATGCGGCCCTGAGCAATGGTCGGGGTCGTCGCTTCGCCAAACATCTCCTGCATACGCACCGCCAGCGCCGGCGGGTTTTCCTCGTGGTAGCGAATGGCGATCCGGCTGCCGGTCGGCACGACGTAGTGGGTTGGCAGCTCGCTATCGAGCTTCTGGCGCAGCGGCCAAGGCAGCCAGTTTTGCAGCGCCAGGCGAATATCCAGCGCCCGGAGCGCGCGCAGCGAGTGCACCCCGCTCATTTGCGGCAGCAGCCACGCCTCCAGCGTTGCCAGCAGTGAGGCCTCATCCACTGCCGGCCACGCCTCCTCCGGCAGCCACTGCACCGCGCAGTGCAGGCGCAGACGGAGCTGCTCCGCCTCCGCCGTCCAGTTCAACACGCTGAGGCCCTTCTCGCGAATGCCGTTGAGCATCGCCCGGTGCAGCTCCTCTTCCGACGGCTTTGCCAGCGGCTGAGTTTTGATCACCAGCTGGCCGATACAGGTGCGCCGCCAGGCCTTCAGCGTTCCCTGGGCCTCATCCCACTCCACGGTATCGGAGCGCTGCGCCAGATCCGGCAGCTGCTCCAGCAGCGCGGTAATATCCAGCGGCTGCGCAAGTAAAATACGCGCATCCGGCGACGAGCTCCCCTGCAGCAGCAGAGGCGCAATCAGCCACTCATGGCGTCCAAGCGCGTCATCGGCGTTAAGCATCGCCCCCATGCCGTTGGCCAGCTGGTAGCGCCCCTCCTGGCCGCGTCGGCGGGCGATCCGGTCGGCAAAGGCCGGCGCCAGCAGCGCCGCCACGCGCTGGGCGTCGGGATAGCCCACGCGGCCGCCGAGGCGCTTCAGCAGTTGCTGCGCCCGCTGCTGCCAGCCGGGCTGCTGGCGGGCAAACGCCGATCCAAGATCGCTATTAGCGCCGCGCGGCGGCTCTTCGAGGATCGCCGCCAGCTTAGCCGCCGTTGCCGCCGCATCGGGAGAGTCCGCCGCAATCAGCATTGCCGCAAGGCGCGGATCGTTACCCAGCGCGGCCATTTTCCGCCCGCGCGCCGACAGCCTGCCGCCCTCCAGCGCGGAGAGCGCCGTCAGCAGACGCCGGGCCGCTGCCAGGCTGGCCTCCGGCGGCAGATCCAGCCAGCGGAGTTCGGCGGGATCCTGGCATCCCCACTGCAGCAGCTCCAGCAGCAGCGACGACAGATCGCTTTGCAGGATCTCGGGGTCGCTTTGCGCCGCCGCGCGCTCCGCCTGCTCTTTCGCGATCAGGTGCAGGCAAATTCCAGGCTCCAGACGCCCGGCGCGGCCGGCGCGCTGGGTCATAGAGGCCTGGCTGATGCGCTGGGTTATCAGGCGGGTTAAGCCGGTGCGGGCGTCAAAGCGGGCAACCCGCTCCTGGGCGCTATCCACCACCAGCCGAATCCCCTCAATGGTCAGGCTGGTTTCGGCAATATTGGTCGCCAGCACCACCTTGCGCGTCCCCTTCACCGCCGGCAGAATCGCCTTTCGCTGCTCGCTCAGCGGCAGCGCCCCGTACAGAGGACAGATAGCCACATCGTCAGCCACCCGCTCGGCCAGCTGCTGCTGCACCCGCTGAATTTCGCCGACGCCGGGGAGAAACAGCAGCATCGACCCGCTCTCCTGGCGCAGCAGCTCGGCGGCGGCTAGCGCCACCGCCTCATCAAAGCGCTGGTGCGCGGCGAGCGCCTGATAGCGTTTCTCCACCGGGAAGGCCCGGCCGGCGGAGGTAATCACCGGCGCCTGTGGCAGCATCCGCTGCAGGCGATCGCTATCCAGCGTCGCCGACATAATCAGCAGCTTGAGATCGTCGCGCAGGCCCTGCTGCACGTCGAGCAGCAGGGCGAGGGCCAGATCCGCCTGCAGGCTGCGCTCGTGGAACTCATCGAGGATCACCAGACCCACGCCCGCCAGCTCGGGATCGTGCTGGAGCGTGCGCGTCAGGATCCCCTCGGTGACCACTTCGATTCGGGTATTTGGCCCGACGCAGGTGTCCGCACGCATCCGGTAGCCCACGGTATCGCCCGGCTTCTCGCCCAGCAGTTCGGCCAGCCGCTGCGCCACGTTGCGCGCCGCCAGCCGGCGAGGTTCCAGCAGAATAATGCGCCCGTCGATCTGGCCCGCCGCGAGGATTTGCAGCGGCAGCCAGGTCGATTTACCGGCACCGGTTGGCGCATTGAGCAGCACCTGCGGCGCCTGCTGCAGAGCACAGAGAAGTTCGGGGAGGACGGCGGCAACCGGCAATGAGGACACGAAAGGCTCCAGGGCTTAACATTCAAGGGCAGGCATTGTAGCATCACGCCTGACTTGTCGTCTTTCGCGTTGCAGATCCACTGCAGGTTGAAATTCATCGCACTGAAATGATTACCGGGTATTTATCATGTCCGAGCCGAAAAGGCTGTTTTTCGCCCTTGAACTGCCTGAAGAGGTGCAGCAGCGGATCGTCGACTGGCGCGCCCTGAGCTTCCCGGATGACGCCGGCAGGCCGGTAGCAAAAGCCAATCTGCACCTGACGCTGGCGTTTCTTGGTGAGGTCAGCGCGGATAAGCAGCGCGCGCTGGCGGCACAGGCGGGACGCATTCGCCAGCCCGGCTTTACGCTGACCCTTGACGATGCCGGACAGTGGCTGCGTTCGCGGGTGGTGTGGCTCGGTACACGCCAGCCGCCGCGCGGCGTGCTGCAGCTGGCCGGTATGTTGCGCGCGCAGGCGGCCCGCAGCGGCTGCTATCAAAGCCCGCAGCCGTTCCATCCGCATATCACCCTGCTGCGCGATGCCCGCAGCGCGGTACCCATCCCGCCGCCCGGCTTCAGCTGGACGTTTGCGGTGCGCGAATTTGTACTTTATGAATCCAGCTTTGCCCGCGGACGTACCCGCTATACTGCGCTGGAACGTTACCCCTTCAACGAGGAGAGCTGATGCTGTTCACCCCACCGCTACGGTCCGCCGTTCTGATTAAACGTTACAAACGATTTCTGGCCGACGTGGTGACCCCCGACGGACGCGAGCTGACCCTGCACTGCCCGAACACCGGAGCGATGACCGGCTGCGCGACTCCCGGCGATACCGTCTGGTATTCAACCTCCGATAACCTGAAGCGCAAGTATGCCCATACCTGGGAATTAACCGAAACCCAGCAGGGCGCGACGATTTGCGTAAATACTTTACGCGCCAACACGCTGGCAAAAGAGGCGATACTGGCGGGTAATATTAGCGAGCTTTCTGGCTATAACACGCTGAAAAGTGAAGTGAAATATGGCGGAGAGAATAGCCGCATCGATATTATGTTACAGGCAGAAGAACGACAAAACTGCTATATTGAAGTGAAATCGGTTACGTTAGCGGAGAAAGAGAGCGGTTATTTCCCCGATGCAGTCACCGAGCGCGGCCAGAAGCACCTGCGGGAGCTGATGGGCGTGGCGGCAGCCGGCGATCGGGCCGTGATTTTGTTCGCCGTGCTGCATTCGGCGATCGACCGTTTCTCTCCCGCTCACCACATTGATGCCAGATACGCACAGCTATTGATTGAAGCGCAAACCAAGGGGGTTGAAATTCTCGCATATAAAGCGGAACTTTCTACCGAGATGATGACTCTGAATAAGCCGATTACCGTGGTGTTAACTCCCGGTAAACAAACGGCTAAATAGTGTCCGGGTCGCGAGCGCAAATACGCTTTTCTTCACAGGGTTGTCAAGTGTAACGTTTAGATAATTGCTATCCGGAAAAGCATCTGCTATTTATAGCGGCCTGATTTTTCCCCCACCATGGGGATCGATAGTGCGTGTTAAGGAGAAGCAACATGCAAGAAGGGCAAAACCGTAAAACATCGTCCCTGAGTATTCTCGCCATCGCTGGGGTGGAGCCGTACCAAGAGAAGCCGGGCGAAGAGTATATGAACGAAGCCCAGCTAGCGCACTTCAAGCGTATTCTTGAAGCATGGCGTAATCAACTCAGGGATGAAGTGGATCGCACCGTAACACACATGCAGGATGAAGCTGCTAACTTCCCGGACCCGGTAGACCGTGCCGCTCAGGAAGAGGAGTTCAGCCTGGAGCTGCGTAACCGCGATCGCGAACGTAAACTCATCAAAAAGATCGAGAAAACACTGAAGAAAGTCGAAGACGAAGATTTCGGCTTTTGTGAATCCTGTGGCGTTGAGATCGGCATTCGCCGTCTGGAAGCGCGTCCGACCGCAGATCTGTGCATCGATTGCAAAACTCTGGCGGAAATTCGCGAAAAACAGATGGCTGGCTAATCCACTTCGCTATCGTATCTCCGGCGGGAGTTTCTCCCGCCTACATGCTCTATAGACCATGAATGACTCACGCTATACAGGCCGCTTTGCCCCCTCACCCTCCGGCGAACTCCATTTCGGCTCCCTGATTGCCGCACTCGGCAGCTATCTCCAGGCGCGGGCAAAAAACGGCATCTGGCACGTACGCATTGAGGATATCGACCCGCCGCGGGAAGTTCCCGGCGCCGCCGATACCATTCTGCGCCAGCTCGAGCGCTACGGGCTGCACTGGGATGGCGACGTGCTGTGGCAGTCGCAGCGCCACGAAGCCTACCGGGAGCACCTTGCCTGGCTGCATGAGCAGGGGCTGTGCTATTACTGCACCTGCACCCGCGCGCGTATTCACGCCGTCGGCGGCATCTATGACGGCCACTGCCGCGATCTGCGGCTGCCGGCACAGGACGCCGCGCTGCGCATACGCCAGACGCGACCGGTGCTTGAGTTTTATGACCAGCTGCGCGGAACCCTGATTGCCGACGAGCCGCTGGCGCGCGAAGATTTTATTATCCACCGCCGCGACGGCCTGTTCGCCTATAATCTTGCGGTGGTAGTGGACGATCGTTTCCAGGGCGTGAGTGAGATAGTCCGCGGCGCCGATCTTATTGAGCCTACGGTGCGGCAGATTTCGCTCTACCAGCACTTTGGCTGGCAGGCGCCGGATTACCTGCATCTGCCGCTGGCGCTGAACGCCAAGGGGAATAAACTCTCCAAACAAAATCACGCCCCGGCGCTGCCGGAAGGCGATCCGCGCCCGGAAATTATACGGGCGCTAATGTTTCTTAATCAGGACGTTGAGCAGGAATGGCGAGCGTTGAGTATCGATGATTTACTCAAGCAGGCGGTAGCGAACTGGAAACCCGAAAAAATCCAGCATTCTCAAATGGCTCCCGCTGAGCTATGATTAGCCGCAATTTTTACTCGTCGCCTTACACGTTGCCGCTGCGATAGTCGCATTTGTCCGCCCAGGTTACATAGCTTTCTATGCCACCGGGAGCCCGCAAGCCTGTCGCCGCGCTGCAATCTGAAGTCCATAGAGTAGCTTTTTGGTCCTGAAGTCAGTCTGACACTACGAGGTGCAACATTTTTACCCGAGTCGCTAATTTTTGCCGTAAGGTGCTAAGCCGTGAGGAGCGCGAGGCAGAAGCCGCCGTCGAACAAACGCATATGACGGTTATCCCGCGTGAACAGCATGCAATTTCCCGCAAAGATATCAGTGATAATGCCCTCAAGGTGCTCTATCGACTGAACAAGGCGGGCTACGAAGCCTATCTCGTTGGCGGTGGCGTACGCGACCTCCTGCTTGGCAAGAAGCCGAAAGATTTCGACGTCACCACCAGCGCAACCCCGGATCAGGTACGTAAACTGTTCCGCAACTGCCGCCTGGTCGGCCGCCGTTTCCGCCTGGCTCACGTCATGTTCGGGCCGGAGATTATCGAAGTCGCCACCTTCCGTGGTCACCACGAAGGGCATACCACCGATCGCGTCACCTCGCAGCTCGGCCAGAACGGCATGCTGCTGCGCGACAACATCTTCGGCTCCATCGAAGAAGACGCCCAGCGCCGCGACTTCACCATTAACAGCCTTTACTACAGCGTTGCCGACTTTACCGTCCGCGATTACGTTGGCGGCATGAAGGATATGCAGGATGGCGTTATCCGCCTGATTGGCGATCCGGAAACCCGCTACCGTGAAGATCCGGTGCGCATGCTGCGCGCGGTGCGTTTTGCCGCCAAGCTCAATATGAGCATCAGTGCCGAAAGCGCCGAGCCGATCCCACGCCTGGCGGCGCTGCTGCACGACGTGCCTCCGGCGCGCCTGTTTGAAGAAGTGCTCAAGCTGCTGCAGGCGGGCTACGGTTTTGATACCTATATGCTGCTGCGCGAATACAATCTGTTCCAGCCGCTGTTCCCGACCATCACCCGCTACTTTACCGAGCGCGGCGATAGCCCGATGGAGCACATCATCACCCAGGTACTGAAGAACACCGATAACCGCATCCATAACGATATGCGCGTTAACCCGGCGTTCCTGTTTGCGGTGATGTTCTGGTATCCGCTGCTGGAAATGGCGCAGAAAATTACCCAGGAGAGCGGTCTGGCGTACAACGACGCCTTCCTGCTGGCGATGAACGACGTGCTGGACGAAGCCTGCCGTACGCTGGCTATTCCAAAGCGCATCACTACGCTGGTTCGCGATATCTGGCAGCTGCAGCTGCGGATGTCCCGCCGCCAGGGCAAACGTGCGTGGAAGCTGATGGAGCATCCGAAATTCCGCGCCGCGTACGATCTGCTTGAGCTGCGCGCCGGTGCTGAAAAAAATGGTGAGCTGCTGCGCCTGACCAAATGGTGGGGCGAGTTCCAGGTTGCTCCGCCGCCGGATCAAAAAGATATGCTTAACGAGCTCGATGAAGAGCCGGCGCCGCGCCGCCGTCATCGTCGTCCACGCAAACGCGCCCCGCGCCCGGGCGGCGCATGACGCTCGCCTTTATCGCCCTCGGCAGCAATCTGGCCGCTCCTCTGGAGCAGGTTAATGCTGCCGTTGCCGCGCTGGCGGAGATCCCCAACAGCCGGATCGTCGCCGTCTCCTCTTTCTACCGTACGCCGCCGTTGGGACCGCAGGATCAGCCTGACTACCTTAACGCCGCCGTCGCGCTGGAGACCGGGCTTGCCGCAGAAGCGCTGCTGGATAATACCCAGCGCATCGAGCTGCAGCAGGGCCGCGAACGCAAGGCCGAACGCTGGGGTCCGCGCACGCTCGATCTCGATATCATGCTGTTTGGCGAGCAGGTCATCGACAGCGAACGCCTGACGGTGCCACATTACGATATGAAAAACCGCGGCTTTATGCTGTGGCCGCTGTTTGAGATTGCCCCCGAGCTCCATTTTCCTGACGGCGTCGCGTTACGTAGCGTGCTGAATCAACTCGCTGCCGATAAACCCGTTCTCTGGTAGTCCCCGCTGCCTTTATCAATTACGGCGATCGTGGTTATCGGTTGCCTAAAACCGTTGCCCCCTCCAGTGCTGCTGTTAGAATGCCGGTTAATATGACTTTCATCATCAGGAAACGTTATGAAACCGACCACTATCGCCCTGCTGCAGAAATGCAAACAGGAGAAGAAGCGCTTCGCCACCATCACCGCCTACGACTATAGCTTCGCAAAGCTGTTTGCCGATGAGGGCATCAACGTGATGCTGGTTGGCGACTCTCTGGGCATGACGGTACAGGGCCACGACTCCACGCTGCCGGTGACGGTTGAAGACATTGCCTACCACACCCAGGCGGTACGCCGCGGCGCTCCCTCCTGCCTGCTGCTCGCCGACCTGCCGTTTATGGCCTACGCCACGCCGGAACAGACCTTCGCCAGTGCCGCCGTGGTAATGCGCGCGGGAGCGAACATGGTCAAGATTGAAGGCGGCGCGTGGCTGGCAGAGACCGTAAAAATGCTGGCAGAGCGGGCGGTGCCGGTTTGCGGCCATCTTGGCCTGACGCCGCAGTCGGTTAACGTTTTTGGCGGCTATAAGGTCCAGGGACGCGGCGACGCGGCCCAGGCGCTGCTTGACGACGCGCTGGCGCTCGAAGCCGCAGGCGCGCAGCTGCTGGTGCTGGAGTGCGTGCCGGTGGCGCTGGCCCAGCGCGTGACCGACGCGTTGACCATCCCGGTGATCGGCATTGGCGCCGGCAACGTCACCGACGGGCAAATCCTCGTGATGCACGACGCCTTCGGCATCACCGGCGGCCATATTCCTAAATTCGCTAAAAATTTCCTCACCGCAGCAGGCGACATGCGCGCGGCGGTACGGCAGTATATTGCCGAAGTGGAGTCCGGCGTCTATCCGGGCGAAGAACACAGTTTCCATTAAGGAGTCTTGTTGTGCTGATTATTGAATCCCTGCCGCTGCTGCGTCAGCATATCCGCCGTTTACGTCAGGAAGGTAAGCGCATTGCGCTGGTTCCCACCATGGGCAACCTGCATGACGGCCATATGAAGCTGGTTGATGAAGCGAAAGCCAGCGCTGACGTCGTGGTGGTCAGCATTTTCGTTAACCCGATGCAGTTCGACCGCCCTGACGATTTGACGCGCTACCCGCGCACGCTGCAGGACGATTGCGAGAAGCTGAATAAACGCAAAGTGGACTTCGTATTCGCACCGGCTCCGGCGGAGATCTATCCGCACGGTACCGAAGGCCAGACCTACGTCGACGTTCCCGGCCTGTCGACCATGCTTGAAGGGGCCAGCCGTCCGGGCCACTTCCGCGGCGTCTCCACCATCGTCAGCAAGCTGTTCAACCTGGTGCAGCCGGACGTCGCCTGCTTTGGCGAGAAGGACTTCCAGCAGCTGGCGCTGATCCGCAAGATGGTTGCCGACATGGGCTACGATATCGAGATTATCGGCGTACCGATTATCCGCGCCAAAGATGGCCTGGCGCTCAGCTCGCGCAACGGCTACCTGACCGCCGACCAGCGTAAAATCGCCCCAGGCTTGTATAAAGTGCTGAATAGCGTGGCGGAAAAGCTGGCGGCCGGCGATCGTAATCTGGATGAAATGATTACCCTTGCCGGGCAGGAGCTGGACGAAAAGGGCTTCCGCTCTGACGATATTCAGATCCGCGATGCCGATACGCTGCTGGAGCTCACGGAGACCAGCCAGCGGGCGGTGATCCTGATGGCTGCATGGCTCGGCCAGGCGCGTCTTATCGACAACAAAATCGTCGAGCTCGCCCAGTAGACAAAGGTTAAAAACCGGGCAATACTGCCCGGCATTTGCTCAAGCGGATGCGACATCCGCTTCGTTTTCGTCAGGTAGATACCCGCAATAGTTCGAGTGCAGCCAGTCTGTATGCCGCTTGAAGTATGACGGGAATAAAGGTAGACACTATGATTCGTAATATGCTGCAGGGCAAACTCCACCGCGTAAAAGTCACCCAGGCCGATCTGCACTATGAAGGCTCCTGCGCCATTGACCAGGATTTCCTTGATGCGTCCGGGATCCTCGAAAATGAGGCGATTCATCTCTGGAACGTGACCAACGGTAACCGCTTCTCCACCTACGCCATTGCCGCCGAGCGCGGTTCCAGAATCATTTCCGTTAACGGCGCGGCGGCGCACTGCGCCAGCGTCGGCGATATTCTGATCATCGCCAGCTTCGTCACCATGAGCGATGAAGAAGCCCGCAGCTGGCGGCCAAAGGTCGCCTACTTTGAAGGTGACAACGAGATGAAGCGCCAGGCCAAAGCCATTCCGGTTCAGGTTGCCTGATAGCCCTGCGACGCCCTGCTCAGAACGGGCGTCGAGCTACCCCTACGGCTGGTTGCTGATCAGCCGCGACATCGTCTCCAGCGAATCCGTACGCAGAATATAGAGGCGCTTCAATAAGAACGGATTATCCCCCGGCATCACCTTCCCTCTCACCGTGGTCACCGCCATATGAAAACCGGCGTCGTTCGCGGCCTTCACCGCCGTGGCGTTATAGCCGCCAAACGGATAGGAGAGATAGAGCACATGCGGATTAAACTGCGTCAAGGCGCGGCGCGAGTGCTCAAAATCAAACAGGATGTTGTGGTAGCTGCGGCTCAGCAGGATCGGTTGATGCCCGCCGTCAACCCGGTGCAGAAAGTGGGTATGCGACTGCACGTCAAAGACGTCCTGAATCTGCTTCAGCTCAGAAATACTCATAAACTGCAGCGACTTAGGCGCCCATTTCTGCGGATGGTGCTTAATGCGCGAGGAGATAATAAACGCCGTGGCGTGAAAGCCATACTGCTTGAGGATAGGCCAGGCGTAGCGGTTGACCGACTTCAGGCCGTCATCAAAGGTGATCGCTACCGAGCGCGCCGGCAAGTTGATCTTATTGCGCACGTAGCCTTCCAGCTGATACATGTTCAGGGTGGTGTAACCCTGGTCGCGCAGCCAGGTCATCTGGTTGCTGAAGGCGCGTACGGAGGTGGTGGTCGAGGTATGGCGAAAGCGGGTGTTCTCCTCATCACGCAGGATATGGTGATAGGTCAGGATAGGAATGCCGTTATCCTGCTGGGCGTCGAGGCTACTCACCCACGCCAGGCGATTACCGATGCGAATTTGAAACCAGGTCTGATTCAGCCGGTCTTTCAGCTTACTGATTATCGGATAGCGTAAGTTATCCGCCAGCGTGCCGAACGGCGCGCTGCCGCTGGAGGGGGCGTCGTAGACCGGGGTATCTTTCCAGGTAAGCAGATTTTGATTGCTCAGCGGCTTATGCAAATCGCCGAGGCTGTCCTCCACCCGCTGCTTGCCCTGCACTGGCTGCAGGTGGCCTTTATCGATAAAACCGGTACCAAAGCCGAAGCTGAACTCATAATAGTCGGCGGCGGTCGGCACGACGGCAATTATTTGCCCGGCGCGGATATTGCCGACGCTGACCACCTCATTGCCTATCTGCGCCCAGATAACCGCGTCTTCAGTGGTTTGCATATAGCGCGCAGGCACGCCCTGTTGGCTTAACAGGTTGGCAGAGGCGCTGAGCGACGTCAGCAGAAGGAGCAGAGCAAAGATTCGGGCAAACATCGAGGTCTAACCGCTAGAAAAAACTGCCGCCATTGTAACAAAAGCGGCATCAATACCAACGCCTAATTCCCGAACGCTTCATGCAGCAGGCGAAAAGGCGGATTTTTTTGCTGCTGGTGCCAAAGGCTGCTGACCGTCGGGCCTCCGGCGCTGACTATCGCCTCGCGAAACGCTTCGCTGCTCAGGCTCTCGCGCAGAGGATACATTCGCTCTAACAATGAATAGTCGATTCCGGAGATCACTTCGCAGTGGGTGTGCTTATGGCTCATTAGCGCCGCGACCCGATACGGCGCCGCGCCGCTTTCATCGGTCAGAAAGATCGCGCCATCGCCGCTGTCGACCGCGTGCAGCGCCTCGCACATCATCCGGCTCAGCATATTGCTGCTGAGATTGCGCCAGTAGTTCACCGCCCGGCACTGCGCCAGCGGTCCATATTTTTTTTCCAGACGGTCCAGCAGCTCCTGCGCCTTCTCGTCATGACAAGTAATTACCCAACCTAACATCGCCTACCTCCTTAGCAGGAGGCTAATTTAACAAGGGGAAGGATTGATGTCGGTGATGGCAGTCAAGATTAGCCGATGGCGCTTCGCCTAATCGCTCAGCGAAGCGCCAATAACGGTCTGCTAGCTGCGCAGACCGCGTCCGCGCTGGATCAAAGACCAGCACAGCAGGTAGAACGCGACGATAAAGACCACCAGTACGCCAAAGGTAGTAATCAGCGGAACATCGTTGATGCCGAGGAAGCCGTAGCGGAAGCCGCTGATCATGTAGACGATCGGGTTCAGATGCGACAGCGCCTGCCAGAACGGCGGCAGCAGGGTCAGAGAGTAGAATACCCCGCCGAGGTAAGTCAGCGGCGTCAGCACGAAGGTCGGGATCAGGCTGATATCGTCAAAAGTTTTGGCAAATACCGCATTCAGCAGGCCCGCCAGCGAGAAGAGGATGGCCGTCAGGATCAGCGTCAGCCCAACGAACAGCCAGGAGTGAACCTGGAACGGGACGAAGAACAGCGAGATCGCGGTGACGAGGATCCCGACAAACAGCCCGCGCGCCACGCCGCCGCCTACGTAGCCGATGATAACCACGTGCGTCGGCACCGGCGCCACCAGCAGCTCCTCAATATTGCGCTGGAATTTAGCGCTGAAGAAAGAGGAGGCCACGTTGGCGTAGGCATTGGTGATCACCGCCATCATAATCAGACCCGGCACGATAAACTGCATATAGGTAAAACCGTGCATTTCTCCGATGCGCGAACCGATCAGGTTGCCAAAAATGACGAAATAGAGCGTCATGGTGATCACCGGCGGCACCAGCGTCTGGATCCAGATACGCATAAAACGGTGGATCTCTTTGGCCCAGATGCTTTTCAGCGCGACCCAGTACAGCTGCATCATGCTGATTCTCCTTTCCTGTCATGTACCAGCGTGACAAACAGCTCTTCCAGGCGGTTGGCTTTGTTACGCATGCTTAAAACCTGAACGCCCTGCGCGCTCAGCTGAGAAAATACGCTGTTGATCCCCTGCTCACGCAGCACCTCAACTTCCAGAGTTGAGGTATCCACCAGCCGATACTGATAGCCTTCGAGCACCGGCAACGGGCTTTTCGGCGCCAGATCGAGAATAAAGGTTTCCGATTTTAGCTTCGCCAGCAGCGCTTTCATGGAGGTGTTCTCCACCAGCTCACCGCGCTGAATAATGCCGATATTGCGGCACAGCATCTCCGCCTCTTCCAGGTAGTGGGTGGTGAGGATAATGGTGGTGCCTTTATCGTTCAAATCCTTGAGGAAGCCCCACATCGAACGGCGAAGTTCGATATCCACGCCCGCGGTTGGTTCATCGAGGATCAGTAATTTCGGCTCATGCATCAGGGCGCGGGCGATCATCAGACGGCGCTTCATGCCGCCGGATAGCATCCGCGCGCGCTCGCCGCGCTTTTCCCATAAATCGAGCTGTTTCAGGTATTTTTCGCTGCGTATAACCGCTTCTTTACGCTCAACACCGTAGTAGCCCGCCTGGTTGACGACGATCTGCTGCACGGTTTCGAAGGGGTTAAAGTTAAACTCCTGCGGCACCAGGCCGAGCTGGCGCTTGGCGTTAACCACGTCCTTCTGCAGGTCGTAGCCAAAGACGTTGACCTGGCCTGAGGTTTTATTGACCAGCGAGCTGATAATGCCAATCGTGGTGGATTTACCCGCGCCGTTAGGGCCCAGCAGCGCATAAAAGTCGCCTGCCTCAACCTGCAGGTCGATCCCCCGCAGCGCCTGAACCCCGCCGGGGTAGGTTTTTGTAAGCTGTTTTAATTCCAGAGCAATGGTCATTAAATGTCTCTTCTCGTGTCGTGACACGCGATGGGTTGTTTCAAAAAACGTGAGGTTAACCTATATTAGCGCAACGCACTTACCTGGTTATAGGCCGTGAACGTCCATGAACGATATAGATACACTCATCAGCAATAATGCACTATGGTCAAAAATGCTGGTGGAAGAAGATCCCGGTTTTTTTGCGACCTTGTCTCAGGCGCAAAAACCGCGCTTTCTTTGGATTGGATGTTCTGATAGCCGCGTACCCGCCGAACGGTTAACGGGCCTCGAGCCTGGCGAACTGTTTGTGCACCGCAACGTTGCCAATCTGGTTATTCACACCGACCTGAACTGTCTTTCAGTGGTGCAGTACGCCATTGATGTGCTGGAGGTCGAGCATATTATCATCTGCGGCCACTACGGCTGCGGCGGCGTGCAGGCGGCGATTGAAAACACCGAGCTGGGCCTGATCGACAACTGGCTGCTACATATTCGCGATATCTGGTTTAAACACAGTTCGCTGCTGGGCGAGATGCCCGAAGAGCGCCGCCTTGATACGCTGTGCGAGCTCAACGTGATGGAGCAGGTCTATAACCTGGGTCACTCAACGATTATGCGCTCGGCGTGGAAACGCGGGCAGAAGGTGACGATCCACGGCTGGGCCTACGGCATTCACGATGGCCTGCTGCGCGATCTCGACGTGACCGCCGTCAGCCGCGAAACCCTCGAACAGCGCTACCGTCACGGCATTTCCAACCTCAAAATTAAGCACGTCAACCACAAGTAGCTGACGCGCTTCCCACATCCGGACAGGCGGACTGCGCCGCGCCGGATAAACCCGGCGGCATGCTGCTTAGCCGGGCACCGCACAACGGTTCGCCTACGTCCTACTCGTCCAGCAGCACAACTTTGCCTACGTACGGCAGATGGCGATAGCGCTGGGCGTAATCAATACCGTAACCGACAACGAACTCGTCCGGGATAGCAAAGCCGACAAACTCAACCGGTACGCTCACTTCGCGACGGCTCGGCTTATCCAGCAGCGTACAGATGGCCAGCGATTTCGGCTCGCGCAGGCTGAGGATCTCACGCACTTTAGAGAGCGTGTTGCCGGAGTCGATAATGTCTTCCACGATCAGGACATCTTTACCGCGAATGTCTTCGTCCAGATCCTTGAGGATTTTAACGTCGCGGGTCGTGGACATGCCGCTGCCGTAGCTGGAAGCGGTCATAAAATCGACTTCATGCGGCACCTGAACTTCGCGGCACAGGTCGGCCATAAACATAAATGAGCCGCGTAGCAGCCCCACCAGCACCATTTCGCTGCCGCTGTCTTTGTAGCATTCGTTGATTTGACGACCCAGCTCGGCGATACGTGCTTTGATCTCGGCTTCCGGGATCATCACTTCTACAGTATGTTTCATAAAACTAACCATTTGATTCTTAGGATAAATCATCAAAGTCACTGTTCTCACATCGACCTTGACCGGCAAGCTGACCAGTATACCAGTAAAAATAAATCTGCGGTGCAGGGAATAATAAAAGCCATTTTGTGATTCCGATCACACTTGTTAAATCCTATAATTAATTGCATCTAAAAAATTAACAAACAAAACGAGTGTCTTTCTATGGCAGAAACAAAATCTCAACAATCACGACGACTCGTGACGCTGACAGCTCTCTTTGCAGCGTTATGTGGTCTCTATCTTTTAATTGGCGGGGTATGGCTGGCGGCTATTGGCGGCTCCTGGTACTACCCTATCGCTGGCCTGGTGATGCTGGCCGTCACCGTTATGCTGCTGCGCGGTAAGCGTTCAGCGCTTTGGCTGTACGCCGCGCTGCTTCTTGCCACGATGGTTTGGGGAGTCTGGGAGGTCGGCTTTGACTTCTGGGCACTCACCCCGCGTAGCGATATCCTGGTGTTCTTCGGCATCTGGCTGATTTTGCCCTTCGTCTGGCGTCGCCTGCCCGTCCCTTCCGGCGGTGCGGTGGCCGGGCTGGTTGTCGCCCTGCTGATCAGCGGCGGGATCCTGACCTGGGCTGGCTTTAACGATCCGCAGGAAGTGAACGGCACCCTGAGCGCCGACGCCACGCCTGCGGCCCCGATCTCCGCCGTTGCCGACGGCGACTGGCCGGCATACGGCCGTAACCAGGAGGGCCAACGCTATTCACCGCTGAAGCAAATCAACGCCGATAACGTGAAGAACCTCAAGGAAGCCTGGGTGTTCCGCACCGGCGACCTGAAGCAGCCGAACGATCCGGGTGAGATAACTAACGAAGTGACGCCGATTAAGGTCGGCAACATGCTCTACCTGTGTACCGCCCACCAGCGTTTGTTCGCCCTGGACGCGGCAACCGGGAAAGAGAAATGGCACTTCGATCCGCAGCTGAACGCGGACCCGTCCTTCCAGCACGTGACCTGCCGCGGCGTCTCTTACCACGAAGCGAAGGCCGACAGCGCGCCGGCTGACGTCGTCGCCAACTGCCCGCGCCGCATCATCCTGCCGGTCAACGACGGTCGCCTGTTCGCCATTAACGCCGACAACGGCCAGCTGTGTGAATCCTTTGCCAACAAAGGCATTCTCAACCTGCAGACCAACATGCCGGTGACCACCCCGGGGATGTACGAACCGACATCACCGCCGATCGTTACCGATACCACCATTATCATCGCCGGCGCGGTGACCGATAACTTCTCTACCCGCGAGCCGTCGGGCGTGATTCGCGGTTTCGACGTCAATACCGGCAAGCTGCAGTGGGTGTTCGATCCGGGTGCCAAAGACCCGAACGCGATCCCCGACGACCAGCACCACTTTACGCTTAACTCCCCTAACTCGTGGGCTCCAGCGGCCTACGACGCGAAGCTGGATTTAGTCTATCTGCCGATGGGCGTCACCACGCCGGATATCTGGGGCGGCAACCGTACGCCGGAGCAGGAGCGTTACGCCAGCTCTATCGTCGCGCTGAACGCGACCACCGGTAAACTGGTATGGAACTATCAGACCGTTCATCACGATCTGTGGGATATGGATATGCCGTCGCAGCCAACCCTCGCAGATATTGACGTCAACGGTAAAACCGTGCCGGTTATCTACGCGCCGGCCAAAACCGGTAACATCTTCGTTCTGGACCGTCGTAACGGCGAGCTGGTCGTCCCGGCGCCGGAAAGACCGGTTCCGCAGGGCGCAGCGAAAGGCGATTACGTTGCCAAAACACAGCCGTTCTCCGACCTGAGCTTCCGTCCGAAGAAAGATTTGACCGGTGCGGATATGTGGGGCGCGACCATGTTCGACCAGCTGGTGTGCCGCGTTATCTTCCACCAGCTGCGCTATGAAGGCATCTTTACCCCGCCGTCTGAGCAAGGCACGCTGGTATTCCCGGGGAACCTCGGCATGTTCGAATGGGGCGGTATCTCCGTCGATCCGAACCGTCAGGTGGCGATTGCCAACCCGATGGCACTGCCGTTCGTCTCTAAGCTGATCCCACGCGGCCCGGGCAACCCGATGGAGCCGCCAAAAGATGCGAAAGGCTCCGGCACCGAGTCCGGCGTGCAGCCGCAGTACGGCGTGCCGTATGGCGTAACCCTCAACGCCTTCCTGTCGCCGTTTGGCCTGCCGTGCAAACAGCCGGCATGGGGCTACATCTCCGCGTTGGATCTGAAGACTAACGAAGTGGTGTGGAAAAAACGTATCGGGACGCCGCAGGACAGCCTGCCGTTCCCGATGCCGGTCCAGGTGCCGTTTACGCTCGGCATGCCGATGCTGGGCGGCCCGATCTCCACGGCGGGTAACGTGCTGTTTATTGGCGCGACCGCAGATAACTACCTGCGCGCGTACAATATGAGCAACGGTGAGAAGCTGTGGCAGGCCCGCCTGCCGGCGGGTGGCCAGGCAACGCCGATGACCTACGAGGTCGATGGCAAGCAGTATGTTGTCATCTCCGCCGGCGGCCACGGTTCGTTCGGGACGAAGATGGGCGACTACATCGTCGCTTACGCCCTGCCGGACGAAGCGAAATAACCGCTGCAGTCGAAGAGCAAAAGGCCCGGTGAAAACCGTAATGCCGATCAGTTAAGGATCGGTTGATCGATCCTTAAACTGCGGCACTACAACGGCTTCCACAACAGGGAGCCGTTTTTATATGCCACTGCTTGATGACCTGCTGAGTTTCAATGACCAGCCATTATTACCCCCACCTTCCACTCAGATTTTTGCTGAGCATCTGCCCGTTGAGTGG
>NZ_CACSIS010000024.1:0-92916 GCF_902705905.1 Klebsiella sp. 18074
GTGTATAAGAGACAGGCCCACCACGACGTCCACCACCCCGGAGAGCAGATCGTGAAGCAGGGGGGTCATCACCTTTTCCTCAATGTTCAGATGCAGGCTCGGCATCTCCTTGAGCAGCGAGAGAATGGCCAGCGCAACGCAGTCGGTGGCCACCGGCGAACAGCCGATCATCAGGCTACCCACCAGCCCGCCCTGTTTGAAGCGTTCAATCTCATACTGCGAGCGGGACATATCGTTGATCAGGCGCTGGGCGTGCTGCAGCAGCAGCTTGCCGCCTTCGGAAGGGCGTAGGCCTTTGCTATGGCGTTCGAACAGCTGCATCCCGACCTCTTCTTCAAACTGAGTCAGCCATTTAGAGAGCGCGGGCTGGGTAATATTCATCATTTTCGCCACCTGCGTCAGGTTGCCCTGCTCGCCGAGCGCCACCAGCATTTGCAGATGATGCAGCTTCAGTTTTTGCGTCCAGTTTGCCATTAGCAATAACCTCCAGGTTATGTCTATGCCCGAGATACCATTGTACATTTCATCGCTTGAGTTACAAAATCGCAACATAAAAGAAATAAATACAACATCTCCTCCTCCCTGCACTGAGGCATAACGATGACTCAACGACGTGAATTGCAAACGCTGCTGGACGCCGCTCCGGTAGGTGCCCGGCAGTGGCGCGTGATTATCTGCTGTTTTCTGGTGGTCATGCTCGACGGTTTTGATACCGCCGCCATTGGCTTTATCGCCCCTGATATTCGCGCCCACTGGCAGCTTAGCGCCAGCGAGCTCGCGCCGCTGTTTGGCGCCGGTCTGCTGGGCTTAACCGCCGGCGCTCTGCTGTGCGGCCCGCTTTCCGACCGCTTCGGTCGCAAGCGGGTGATTGAGTTCTGCGTCGCGTTATTTGGCCTCTTTAGCCTGCTTTCGGCCTTTTCCCCCGACCTCGAGGCGCTGGTTATCCTGCGCTTCCTGACCGGGCTCGGCCTCGGCGGGGCGATGCCGAACACCATTACCATGACCTCAGAATATCTGCCCGCCCGGCGGCGCGGTGCGCTGGTGACCCTGATGTTTTGCGGCTTTACCCTCGGTTCGGCGCTGGGCGGCGTGGTCAGCGCTCAGCTGGTCGCGCAGATTGGCTGGCACGGCATTCTGGCGCTGGGCGGCGTTCTGCCGCTGCTGCTGGCCGCGGCGCTGCTGGCGGTGTTGCCGGAATCCCCGCGCTGGCAGATCCGCCGCCGGCTGCCGCAGCCGGTGATTGCGAAAACCGTCGGCGCCATTACCGGCGAGCGCTATGAGCACACCCATTTTTGGCTGGATGAGCCGGCTACCGGCGCCAAAGGCAGCATCGGCCAGCTGTTCGTTGGTCGCCAGCTGCCCATTACCCTGATGCTATGGGTGGTGTTCTTTATGAGCCTGCTGATTATCTACCTACTTTCCAGCTGGATGCCGACGCTGCTCAACCATCGCGGCATCGACCTGCAGCACGCTTCATGGGTCACCGCCGCTTTCCAGATTGGCGGCACCTTCGGCGCGCTGCTGCTGGGCGCGCTGATGGATCGCTTCAATCCGTATCGGGTGCTGGCGCTGAGCTACTGCCTGGGCGCGGTCTGCATCGTGATGATTGGCCTTAGCGAGAACGGCCTGTGGCTGATGGCGCTGGCGATTTTCGGCACCGGGATTGGCGTGAGCGGTTCGCAGGTGGGGCTTAACGCGCTGACGGCCACGCTCTATCCGACCCAGAGCCGCGCCACCGGCGTCAGCTGGTCAAACGCCGTCGGCCGCTGCGGGGCCATCGTCGGCTCTCTCTCCGGCGGCATGATGATGGCGATGAATTTCTCATTCGACACCCTGTTTTTCGTCATCGCCGTTCCGGCCGCGATTAGCGCAGGAATGCTGATTTTGCTGACCCTGGTGGTCCGCAATCCGATTACCGTACCCGACGCGCTGCCCTCCGCGGGTATCGTGAATAAATAAGGAGAACAATTATGTCTCAGCACGCAACGGAAGTTCCCGGCGGTCGCCAGCAGTTTTACGAGCATATATCGGGCCAAAACCTGACGCCTTTGTGGGAGTCGCTGCATCATTTGGTGCCGAAAACGCCGAACGCCAACTGCGCGCCGGCCTACTGGAATTATCAGGAAATACGCCCGCTGCTGCTGGAAAGCGGCCGGCTGATTGGCGCCAAAGAAGCGGTGCGCCGGGTGCTGGTGCTGGAGAACCCGGCCCTGCGCGGACACTCCTCCATTACCTCCTCGCTGTATGCGGGTTTGCAGCTGATCATGCCCGGCGAGGTGGCGCCGAGCCATCGGCATAATCAGTCGGCGCTGCGCTTTGTCGTGGAGGGCGAAGGGGCCTTTACCGCCGTCGACGGCGAGCGTACGGCGATGCGTCCCGGCGACTTTATTCTCACCCCGCAGTGGCGCTGGCACGACCACGGTAACCCTGGCGATGAGCCGGTTATCTGGCTCGACGGCCTCGATCTGCCGCTGGTGAACTATCTGGGCTGCGGCTTTGCCGAAGATTACCCTGAGGATCAGCAGCCGGTCACCCGCAAGGAGGGCGACTATCTGCCGCGCTACGCCGCCAACATGCTGCCGCTGCGCCACCAGGTGGGCAACTCCTCGCCGATCTTTAACTACCGCTATGACCGCAGCCGCGACGCGCTGCATGAATTGACAAACATGGGCGCCGCCGACGAGTGGGACGGCTACAAAATGCGCTACGTCAATCCGGTGACCGGCGGCTACCCGATGCCGTCAATGGGCGCTTTCCTGCAGCTGCTGCCCAAAGGCTTTAGCTCGCGGACCGCGAAAACTACCGACAGTACTATCTATCACGTCGTCGAAGGGAGCGGGAAGGTCACCATCGGCGAGCAAACCTTTACCTTCCAGGCGAAAGACATCTTCGTGGTGCCGACCTGGCACGGCGTCTCTTTCACCGCAGCGCAGGAGACGGTGTTATTCAGCTTCTCGGACCGCCCGGTCCAGGAAACCCTCGGCCTGTTCCGCGAAGCGCGCTACTAATTATAAGGACTCGATCATGACTCAATACGTTTTTGCTCCCCAGGCCCCGGTTACCGTTCCCGTTGTCGGCAGCGATGAGCAGTTTCCCGTGCGCCGCGTCTACTGCGTGGGTCGTAACTATGCCGCTCACGCCCGTGAAATGGGCTTTGACCCGGACCGCGAGCCGCCGTTTTTCTTCTGTAAACCGGCCGATGCGGTGGTGGCGGTTGCCGCAGGCGAAACCCTCGATTTGCCCTATCCGGCGCAGACGGACAACTACCACTACGAAATCGAGCTGGTGGTGGCGATCGGCAAGCGCGGCAGCGATATTCCGCTGGAGCAGGCTCACGACTATATCTGGGGCTACGCGACCGGCCTCGATATGACCCGCCGTGACCGCCAGATGGAGATGCGCCAGATGGGGCGTCCGTGGGAAATCGGCAAGGCGTTCGATCTCTCTGCGCCGATTGCGCCGCTGCACAGAGCGGATAGCATGACGGTCAATGAGGCGGCGATCTGGCTGCAGGTGAACGGTGAAGACCATCAGCGTAGCGATATTCGCCATCTGATCTGGTCGGTTAACGAAACCATCAGCTATCTCTCCGGCTTCTTCGAGCTGCAGCCCGGCGACCTGATTTTCACCGGCACCCCGGAAGGCGTTGGCGCGGTAGTGAAAGGGGATGTGATTAACGGCGGCGTGGATGGCCTGACGCCCATCGCCGTGCGCGTGGTATGAGGTGAGCGATGAAGCTGTACAGTTTTTTCAATAGCTCCGCTTCATACCGGGTGCGTATCGCCCTGGCGCTGAAGGGGATCGACTACCAGAGCGTGGGCGTCAATATTCGTATCGGTCAGCAAAACGCCCTCGAGTACCGGCGGCTGAATCCGGTCGGGCTGGTGCCTGTGCTGATGACCGACGAGGGCGAATCCCTGGGCCAGTCGCTGGCGATCGCCGACTGGCTTGACCGGCACTATCCGCAGACGCCGCTATTGCCCCAGCAGGATCCGGCGCGGATGCGGGTGCTGGAGATCGTCTACGCCATCGCCTGCGATATTCATCCGATTAATAACATGCGCGTTTTGCGCTACCTTAGCGATGAGCTGAAGGTGAGCGAAGAAGACAAGCAGCGCTGGTATGCGCACTGGGTCCAGCAGGGGCTCAGCGCGGTGGAGCAGCTGCTACGCCACGCCCGATCCGGCGCGTTTTGCGTCGGCGAGACGCCGACGCTGGCCGACTGCTGCCTGGTGCCGCAGTGGGCCAACGCTCAGCGCATGGGCTGCGACCTGAGCCACTATCCGCGCTGCCAGGCGGTCTATGACGCCTGTACCCGGCTTCCGGCGTTTATCGCCGCCGCGCCGGAAAATCAACAAGACAAAATTCCGGCTTAGAGGGGACAGAGCATGGCGAAAGTGACGCGAGCAATTATTGTCGGTGGGGGAATTGGCGGCGCGGCGACGGCGCTCTCCCTGGCGCGCCAGGGCATCAAGGTGATGCTGCTGGAGAAGGCCCATGAGATTGGCGAAATTGGCGCCGGGATCCAGCTTGGCCCCAACGCCTTTTCGGCGCTGGATAGCCTGGGCGTGGGCGAAATCGCCCGCCAGCGTGCCGTCTTCACCGATCACATCACCATGATGGATGCGGTGAACGGCGAAGAGGTGGTGCAGATTAAAACCGGGCAGGCCTTCCGCGACCATTTTGGCGGCCCCTACGCGGTTATCCACCGGGCGGATATTCACGCCACCGTCTGGGAAGCGGCGTTAACCCATCCCGACGTCGAGTACCGCACCTCAACCCAGGTGGTTGATATCCGCCAGAGCGCCGACGAGGTAACGGTCTATGACGATCGCGGCAACGACTGGACCGCGGATATCCTGATCGGCTGCGACGGCGTGAAGTCGGTGGTCCGCCAGAGCCTGCTGGATGATACGCCGCGGGTCACCGGCCACGTGGTGTACCGGGCGGTGGTGGAAGCGGCGGATATGCCGGAGGATTTACGCATCAACGCGCCGGTGCTGTGGGCCGGGCCGCACTGCCATCTGGTGCACTACCCGCTGCGCGGCGGCAAGCAGTACAACCTGGTGGTGACGTTCCACAGCCGCCAGCAGGAGGAGTGGGGCGTACGCGACGGCAGCAAAGAGGAGGTGCTCTCCTACTTCCAGGGGATCCATCCGCGCCCGAGGCAGATGCTGGATAAACCCACCTCGTGGCGGCGCTGGTCCACCGCCGATCGCGAACCGGTCGAGAAGTGGGGCAATGAACGTATCACTCTGGTCGGCGATTCGGCCCATCCGGTGGCGCAGTATATGGCCCAGGGTGCCTGCATGGCGCTGGAAGATGCGGTCACCCTTGGCAAGGCACTGGCGCACTGCGACGGCGATGCCGCCTGCGCGTTTGCGCTGTATGAATCGGTGCGAATTCCGCGCACCGCGCGCATCGTCTGGTCAACGCGTGAAATGGGGCGGATCTACCACGCCGCAGGCGTTGAGCGTCAGGTGCGCAACCTGCTGTGGAAGGGCAAAACTCAGGCCGAGTTCTATCGCGGCATCGAGTGGCTGTACGGCTGGAAGGAAGATAACTGCCTGCAGCCGCGCTAGCGCAGGACGCCGCGGCGCTGGCGGCGGGAAAACCCGCACGGAGCCCTTTCAACCGGCACGGAGAGGCGCTAACATAGCGCCTCTTTTTTTCCGGGCAATGAATAACAATATGCGGGTATTACTGGCGCCGATGGAAGGCGTGCTCGATTCGCTGGTGCGCGAGCTGCTGACCGAAGTCAACGATTACGATCTGTGCATCACCGAATTTTTGCGCGTGGTGGACCAGCTGTTGCCGGCAAAATCGTTTTACCGACTCTGCCCGGAGCTGCATCACCACAGCCGGACGCCTTCCGGAACCCGCGTGCGCGTGCAGCTGCTCGGGCAGTATCCGCAGTGGCTGGCGGAGAACGCCGCCCGGGCGGTGGAGCTCGGCTCGTGGGGCGTTGACCTGAACTGCGGCTGCCCGTCAAAGCTGGTTAACGGCAGCGGCGGCGGCGCGACGCTGCTGAAGGATCCGGAGCTGATTTATCGCGGCGCGAAGGCCATGCGTGAAGCGGTGCCTGACCACCTGCCGGTGACGGTAAAAGTGCGCCTCGGCTGGGACAGCGGCGAGCGGCGGTTTGAAATTGCCGACGCCGTACAGCAGGCGGGCGCCAGCGAGCTGGTGGTTCACGGACGCACCAAAGAAGAGGGCTACAGGGCAGAGAGCATCAACTGGCAGGCGATCGGCGAGATCCGCCGCCGTCTGACGATCCCGGTGGTGGCCAACGGCGAAATCTGGGACTGGCAGAGCGCGCAGGCGTGCCTGGCGGCCACCGGCTGCGACTCGGTGATGATCGGTCGGGGAGCGCTGAACGTGCCGAACTTAAGTCGGGTGATAAAATACAACGAACCGCGCATGCCGTGGCCGCAGGTCGTGCTGCTGCTGCAAAAATATAGCCGTCTGGAAAAGCAGGGCGATACCGGCCTCTATCACGTGGCCCGCATCAAGCAGTGGCTCAGCTATTTACGTAAAGAATATACCGAAGCGCTGGGGGTATTTAATGAGATCCGCACCCTAAAAACCTCTGCCGAAATTGCCGCGGCTATCGCCCGCTATTAATCTCAGGAGTGTTAATTCGCTCACAGATTATTACTTAGGAAGTTTCTGCTGATGGGAATTTCACTAAGGGAGTGATATTGTGCCGTTCTAATATTCAGGGTTGCTACTGATTACAGGCAAAACCTAAGCACTTCCGCCAGTCGTGGTGGGGAGTGCTTAGGTTTTTTTTTGCCTTCAATTTATGAGGAGTTTAATTATTAAATAAAACAATGAGTTGTGTAATGAAGGCGTGCCGGGACTAAGAGCCTATCCCACCAGGCGTAATTGGCGAAGCCAGTTTGAACACGGACAGCGCGGAGAAACCGGAGCGTACACGTAGTACGTGAGGATTGACTCGCTACGCTCACCCTCCGGGTCGCCCTGAAGGGCGTTCAAAATACTTTCGTATTTTGTCGAGCACTGCCCAGGTTCAAAATGGCAAGTAAAATAGCCCTAATGGGATAGGCTCTAAGCGGTTTAATGACCGACGGCACCCCTTTCTCCAAAAATAAAAAAATAAATTAAAAACGGGCGAATTTATTGCCTGCGGACAGCTATTACCTTTACTCAGTCAGGTTGGATATATCTATGAACGACAAAAAAATAAATCGCCTGTTCTCTCTGCTGGCATTTTCACTATTGACGCCGGCGGCGTTGGCTGCGCAACCGCCGGCGTGGAACGGTAGCGTGTTAGGTTTTGAAAACCCGCAAAAAGGGCTGCTGGGTGATATGGCAGGCATCCGCCCGATACTTACGGATCTGGGATTTAATTATAACCTCGGCTATCTCAATGAAATGGGCTATAACGCCGGCGGCGGCTACAACCATGATAAGCATCTGGCCTATATCGACCAGCTGGCGCTGACCTTTAACCAGGATCTTGAGCGCTGGACCGGGATCCCTGACGCGCGCATCGAAGGGAATATCGTCAACCGTAATCACGACGACAATCTGACCACCAGGCGGCTGCAGGATCCGCGGGTTAACTTTAACGATCTCTCCCAGGAGAGCTGGGGCGGACAGTCCATCACCCGCCTCGGCTGGCTCACCTTCGCCCGCAGCTTTGACGACCGGCGCCTGACCTGGCGAATCGGCATGATGAACAAAGTGCAGACGTTCGATCAGATCATTCCCTGCGACTTCCAGCTGCTCTCGCAGTGCGGCGGTAAATCCGCCAACTCTATGACGTGGAATAACTGGAACGTGCATACCTGGGGGACCACCTTCGAATATAAGCTGATGCCGACGCTCACCCTGAAGGGCGGGGTGATGGAGCAGAACCCGCAGGCCGCTTCCCGCAGCCACGCGTGGAGCTGGTCGACGAAGGGCAGTAAAGGCGTGCTGCTGCCGCTGGAAATTGAGGCTCGTCCGACGATTAACGACCTGCCTGGCGCCTATAACCTCGGCGTGCTGTTCACCAACGCGCCGCAGAGCGATCTCTATTACGGCAAATCCGGCGGCCCCGGCGCGACGGACCCCGACGGCTATGCTCAGCATAACCGGACCTGGTTCCTGTACGGCGGGCTCAACCAGCAGGTCACCCGGCACGCCGACGATCCTGAGCGCGGCATGAGCCTGTCGCTGAGCGGCAGCTACAGCGACCAGCGCAGCAACTATATTCATACCGCTGTGGCCGCCTCGATGCGCTATCGCGGCCTGTTTGACGCCCGACCGGCGGACTGGATCGGCTTTGGCCTGACCTGGATGGATATGAGCGACAGCTACGCCCGCAATCAGCGCTATATGAACCAAATCAGCGGGGCCACGAACTACTACGATGCCAGCTATCAGCCGGTGGCCGGGCATTCGCTGAACGCCGAACTGTACTATCGCCTGCGTCCGGTGTCGTGGCTTGAGCTTCAGCCGGGCCTGCAATACTGGCATCGCCCAGGGGGAGTGGCGCAGACTCAGGATGCCTGGGTTATCGAATGGAAAACCGTGGTGACCTTCTGAACCGCGAAGGCCGGACAGGCCTCCGCCCGCTGTGCGGGCGGAGGCTATCCAACGCGCCGGTTATCCAGACGGTCGCGAAATTCCAGCGGCGTACAGCCGAGGTGCTGACGAAAGCGTAAGCAGAAATAGGCGCTATCGGTAAAGCCCGCATTTTGGGCGACATCGACAATTTTTAGCTGGCTGGAGGTCAGCAGCTGCACCGCCACCTTGAGCTTACGTAGAAAAATATACTCTTTGAACGTCATATTAAACAGCTGCTTAAACGTACGCGAAAAGTAGGACTTCGACACCTGGCACCGCTGCGCCGCCTCCAGCGTGGTGGTCTCCCAGGCCTTATTCTCTTCAATCTCATACAATAATTGGCGCACTCTGCTGACAAAACCGCTGCCGGGAGCATGGGGGAAGGTCTCATCATCGTGATGCAGGGAGAACACGAACTCCATCAGTAGGGCGATGCTTTTCAAAAATACCGCCTGATTCTCCGGTTTCTTCCCCTGACTGACGGCCCAGTCAAAAAGCGCCGTCAGCTGCACGCCGGTCGCTGAGTCCGGATACAAAACCCGGATGCGATCCTTTTGCCGGGAAAAATGGCTCACAGCCAGCGGATTTAAAAAATCAAATTCAAATTGGAACAGATAGCGATTGTGATTGCGCTCGGGAAGCAGGTACATCGCGTGAGGGATCAGCGCCGGGACGAAAATCAGCGTGCCGTTTTTTATCGGGATCTGTCGATCGTTGATACCAAAATAACCACCGGAACGATCGAACCACATCAATTCATACATAAAGTGAAAATGCGTCTTCACATCATCGCCGGAATACTCGGGGAGCTGATATTGCTGCAGGTAGTAGAGTTCTTGCGTCAGCGTAATGATATTTTCATAGGTTACCGGGTCATCATGCATAAAGCGTCTCCTTTTTTATACTATATGACGATCGGCAAATAAAACAAAAAGCGTTCTTAATGTAAATGCGATAGCCATCACAGGGCAGGTTCACTTTTATTATATAGCTATCCTCTCTTTATACATATCGACGGCGCCGATAGGCCTACAATGGCCTTATCAGTAGCAACAACCTTTACTTTTATGGGGTTACCGTCAATGAACAGAATAATGCCATTAAACTGGTATCAGAAAATGGGCTATGGGCTGGGAGATACCGCCTGTAATTTGGTCTGGTCATCCATCATGTTATTTATGGCCTATTTTTATACGGATATTTTTGGTTTGTCACCGGCGCATATGGGGACGATGTTTTTAGCCGTCCGGGTAATAGATGCCTTTTTTGATGTCGGGATCGGCGCGGTGACTGACCGCACGCGTACCAGATATGGTCAGTTTCGTCCTTATTTACTGTGGTTTGCTATTCCTTTTGGCGTGATGTGCATGCTGACCTTTTATACGCCTGATTTTTCCTATACCGGCAAGCTGATTTATGCCTACTGTTCTTATACCCTGCTATCGCTGTTATATAGCGCCATTAATGTTCCCTATTGCGCGATGATTAATAATATCAGCCAGAGCTCCGTCGAGCGTGTATCGTTGCAATCCTGGCGCTTCGCCATGAGCTCAGCGGGAGGATTATTAGTCTCCGTGGCCGCGCTTCCGGCGGTAGCGTGGCTGGGGAAAGGGAATATTCAGCACGGCTACTTTTATGCCATGGTGCTGATTAGTAGCCTGGGCATTATTTTGTTTTATCTGTGCTTCTTCCTGACCACAGAGACCTCGATTGCGGCGATCGACGCCAATCGCGGGAGCCTGTTGCAGGATCTGCGTATTTTATTGAAAAACCGGGACTGGCGGATCCTCTTTACGCTTAATGTCATCAATCTGGTGGCGGTTATCTTTAAAATGGGGATTATTATTTACTTCTGCAATTACGTGTTGCAACGTAGTGATATGAGCAGTGTGATGATTACCGTGTCAATTGTTTCCGGGTTAGTCGGGACGATTTTATCGGTTTATATATTTCGTGGTATGGATAAAGTTCGCGGGTTTAAGCTGGCGATGTTGCTGGAGGCGATATTACTCGCCGCGCTCTATTTCTTTGCTCACTCATCGTTAGTGATTATTTTTGCTTTTGTTATTGCGATTAACTTTATTCAACTGGCGGCTACGCCATTACAATGGGCGATGCTCTCGGATGTCGTCGATGCAATTGAACGAGATACCGGTAAGAAAATGAGCGGCATCGTTTTTTCAACCAATCTTTTTGCTATCAAATTAGGCATTGCGATCGGTGGTGCGCTGATGGGCTGGCTATTGTCATGGAGTGGCTATATTGGCGGCGCGGCGCAGCAACCGCAGGCGGCGATACTGACGATTAAATTAATTTTTACCGTATTACCGGCGGTGCTGGTTCTGGCGCTGACGATCGTCATGCGCCGGTATTCTTTATCCGATCGATCGCTGGCGGCGGTGGAAAAACCCGGTACGTTATAATTTATTAAAAGGACGTAGTTGATGATTAAAAATCCTGTATTACGTGGTTTTAATCCGGATCCGGCAATCTGTCGGCGGGGCGATGGGTATTACATTGCCGTTTCGTCATTCGAATGGTTTCCCGGCATTCCGGTTTATCATTCCACCGATTTAGAGAACTGGACGTTACGCACTCACGTGTTGAACGATCCGCAAACCCTGGATCTACGCAAGCTGCGTTCCGCCAAAGGTATCTGGGCGCCGTGTCTGACCTGGTGTGAAGCCGACCAGCTCTTTTACGTGGTTTACGGCATCATGAACTCCATGAATGGCCGCTATTTTGATGTTGATAACTATCTGGTCACCGCTGCGGAGATTAACGGTCCATGGAGCGATCCGGTATATATTCACTCCGCGGGCTATGACGCCTCCATTTTCCACGACGATGATGGCAGAAAGTGGATTGTCGCCGTCGATTGGGAGACCCGCGATGACTATGCCGGGGCGATCTCCATCGTGGAGTACGATCCGCAGGCGAAAGCGCCGGTTGGCTATCCGCAGCGTATCTGGCAGGGGGTATATGGCATGGCGGAGGGGGCGCATGTCACCCGGCGCAATGGTTATTATTACATTATGTGCGCCGAGGGCGGTACCGGCTACGGCCACTGCGTGACCCTCGGGCGGGCGCGGCATATCCTGGGCCCTTATCAAAAAGATCCGCAAAGCCCGCTGCTAACCTCGGCGCGAGCGGACGATTTGCAAAAGCCGGTACATATCGACAAAGCCTCCGCCTCGGCGTTTGATAAAGATTATCTCCGGCGGGAGTGTTTTAACCCGGGCTCGGCGCTGCAAAAATCCGGTCACGCCAGCTATGTCGAAGATGACCAAGGGAATGTTATCGTCGCCCACCTGTGCGGCCGGCCGCTGCGCCCGGAGCTGGCCTGCACGCTGGGGCGTGAGACCGCGATCCAAAAAATGCACTGGACGCCGGAGGGGTGGCTGCGTCTGAGCGCGGGCGGCAACCTGGCGCAGGAATATGTCGATCTGGGGCCGTCGGCGACGGTTGATGAAGCGGCGGAGCGGGTTGAGCGGGTCGATTTTTCTGCGGAGGTGTTGCCTCCCGGGTGGTACGCGCCGCGCATTCCGGCTGCGGATTTTGTGCGCTATGCGCCCGACCAGGGATATCTGGCGCTGCGCGGTCAGGAGTCGTTGTGTTCTGAGAACCGAGTCAGCCTGCTGGCGCGGAAGCTGACCTCGGTGTACGCCACGTTGACTGCATGCATGGATTTTCAACCCGAGGTGTTCCAGCACGGCGCCGGGCTGGTACTGTACTACGACAACATGAACTATCTGTTCCTGCAGAAAACCTTCGACGACCGGCAGCAGCGCTCGCGCTTGTATGTCATCCATGTCGATAACGGCTTGAAGCGGGAAGATCATCTGGCAACGGTGGCTGGCGTGGATGGCCCGGTTTATCTACGGCTGGCGATTGACGGAAAGTCGACGCAGTTTTTCTGGTCGCCGGACAACCAGACCTTTCACGCAATAGGCCAGATCTACAGCACCGCCCTGTTTTCCGATGAATATAGCCGCTATGGCGAATTTACCGGCGCGTTTGTCGGTATTTGCTGCGTGGATTCCGCCTACCACCGGCGGCAGGCGGAGTTTTATTCGCTGGAATACCGCGCGTTTGAGCAGCGTTCGTTACCGCAACCGGCATAGATAAGCGGATTAGCCGCGATCTGTATCACGTTTCTCTGCCTGGGTAGTTGAGACAAAGAAAGAAGTTGCTACAGTGCTGGAGTTGGATTGCTACTGCTTAGGCAGGCAAAACCTGATTTCTTGGCATTTGTCGGGGGTCAGGTTTTTTTGTTTCTGGGGTTCATATGCAAATCGCCAAAGTTCTTAATAACAATGTGGTGGTTATTCTCGACGAGCAGCAGCGCGAGCAGGTCGTCATGGGGCGAGGGCTCGCCTTTCAGAAACGCGTCGGCGACTCGCTGGATGAAAGTAAAATTGAAAAGGTCTTCGCGCTGCACAGCGATGAGCTGGTTGGCCGCCTGGGGGAGTTACTCAGTCAGATACCGCTGGAAGTGATGACCACCTGCGACCGAATTATTGAGCTGGCGCGCGGGCGGCTGGGCAAACTGCAGGAGAGTTTGTACATCACCCTGACCGACCACTGCCACTTCGCCATTGAGCGGCAGAAAAACGGCGTGACCATCCGTAACGTCCTGCTGTGGGAAATTAAGCGGCTGTATCCGAAAGAGTTTGAACTGGGGCAGGAGGCGCGGGCGATTATTGCCCGGCGGCTCGGCGTTGAGCTTGCCGAAGACGAGGCCGGGTTTATT
Source organism: Klebsiella sp. 18074 (assembly GCF_902705905.1). Taxonomy (NCBI): domain Bacteria; kingdom Pseudomonadati; phylum Pseudomonadota; class Gammaproteobacteria; order Enterobacterales; family Enterobacteriaceae; genus Klebsiella; species Klebsiella sp. 18074. Next base: position 13,331 of record NZ_CACSIS010000024.1, read on the forward strand.
GCTCTGCATCTGGTCACCGCCCAGCTCAACAGCGAAATGCCGGAGGTGATGCACGTCACCCGGGTGATGCAGGAAATTCTGCAGCTGGTGAAGTATCAGCTGCAGCTGAACTATGACGAAGAGTCGTTAAGCTACCAGCGCTTTGTCACCCACCTGAAGTTTTTCGCCCAGCGGATGCTGACCCGCACGGTGGTGGAAGATGATGACGTGACGCTGCACAGCGCGGTGAAGGACAACTACCCCAGGGCGTGGAAGTGTGCGGAAACCGTGGCTCGACATCTGCAGAAAAGCTATCAGCGGCAGCTGACGACGGAAGAGATTATGTTTCTTGCCATTCATATTGAACGGGTAAGAAAAGAGGGGCGTTAGCCTCCAGCGACCCAAAATTGGATTGTTACTGCATAACGCAGGCAAAACCTGAGCGCGACGCCATCCGGCGTTGTTCTCGGGTTTTTTTTATTTTAACACTCAGTCACGGGCCGCCCGCGGGCGGCTGAAGTCAAGGAAAACAGCATGGAATATAAAGCACTCGCGCAGGATATTCTTAGCCGGGTTGGTGGCAAAGAGAATATTGTGAGTCTGGTTCACTGCGCTACACGGCTGCGCTTTAAGCTTAAAGAGAATAAAAAGGCGGACGCGGAAGGGCTGAAGATGAATCCGGGCGTCATTATGGTGGTCGAAAGCGGCGGCCAGTTTCAGGTGGTGATCGGCAACCACGTGCACGACGTCTGGCAGGCGGTGCGCAGCGAAGCCGGGTTGACCGACGACAGCGAGCCGGTGGCGGAAACGGGTGAGAAAACCTCGGTTCTCGGTCAGGTTATCGACGTGGTGTCCGGCATCTTTACCCCGTTTATCGGCGTCCTGGCGGCGTCGGGGATCCTTAAGGGCATGCTGGCGCTGGCGGTGGTATGCGGCTGGCTGGCTCCGCAGCAGGCGACGTATCAGATCTGGTTTGCCGCCAGCGACGCGCTGTTCTTCTTCTTCCCGCTCTTTTTAGGCTATACCGCCGGCAAAAAGTTTGGCGGCAATCCGTTTATCACCATGGTTATCGGCGGGGCGTTAACCCACCCGCTGATGATTCAGGCCTTTGAGGCCAGCCAGGTATCGGGAGCCGGGGCGGCGCATTTCCTCGGCATCCCGGTAACCTTTATCAACTACAGCTCGTCGGTTATCCCGATCATTCTCGCCTCGTGGGCCAGCTGCTGGCTGGAGCGGCGCAGCAACGCGGTGCTGCCGTCATCGATGAAAAACTTCTTCACCCCGGCCATTTGCCTGGCGGTGGTGGTGCCGCTGACCTTCCTGGCTATCGGCCCGGTTGCCACCTGGCTGAGCCAGCTGCTGGCCCACGGTTACCAGATTATCTACGCGGTTGCGCCGTGGCTGGCAGGGGCCGCAATGGGCGCCCTGTGGCAGGTTTGCGTGATCTTTGGCCTGCACTGGGGGCTGATCCCTCTGATGATCAACAACCTGACGGTGCTCGGCCAGGATTCGATGCTGCCGATGCTGCTGCCGGCGGTGATGGGGCAGGTGGGAGCGGCGTTGGGGATTTTCCTGCGCAGCCGCGACGCGCGGCAAAAAGTATTGGCCGGGTCGGCTATCTCTGCCGGGATTTTTGGTATCACCGAACCGGCGATCTATGGCCTGAACCTGCCGCTGCGTCGGCCGTTTATCTTCGGCTGCGTGGCCGGGGCGATCGGCGGGGCGATTGTCGGTTTCAGCGACAGCCACGTTTACTCCTTCGGCTTTGCCAATATTTTCACCCTTGCGCAGATGATCCCGCCCCAGGGCATTGATGCCACCCTGTGGGGCGGGGCGATCGGTATCGTTGCCGCGCTGGTTATCTCCTGCGCGCTGACCTTTGTCGCCGGGCTGCCGAAGAGCAGCGTGGAGCAGGCCGCCGTCGTCACCGCTCAGGCAGGCGAAAACGATATTCTGGCCCCGATGTCCGGCAGCGTTCTGGCGCTGGATCAGGTTCCCGACGGCACCTTCGCCAGCGGTCTGCTGGGAAAGGGCGTGGCGATTATTCCCGCCAGCGGCAGGGTTATCGCCCCGTTTGCCGGCGAAGTGGCGTCCTTATTCCAGACCAAACACGCGATTGGCCTGCTCAGCGACGGCGGCATTGAGCTGCTGATCCATGTTGGTATCGACACCGTTAAGCTCAACGGCGTGCCCTTTACCGCCCACGTGAAGGAAGGGGACAGGGTGCAGGCCGGTGACCTGCTGCTGGAGTTCGATCGCCAGGCGATTCTGGATGCCGGCTATGACCTGGCAACCCCGATTATTATCAGTAACAGCGACGGCTATCGCAGCGTTGATATTGTCTCTGGCAGCGCGGTTGACGCCGGCCAGCCGCTGCTGTCCGTCAGCCATTAATTACAGGAGAGAGAGATGAAGACATTCCCAAAAACATTCTTATGGGGCGGCGCGACCGCGGCAAACCAGGTGGAAGGGGCGTATCTGGAGGAGGGGAAGGGGCTATCGACGTCAGACGTTCAGCCGCACGGCGTATTTGGCGAGGTGGTTGAACGCGCCGCCGGCGACAGCGGCATCAAGGATATCGCCATCGACTTCTACCACCGCTACCCGGAAGATATCAGCCTGTTCGCGGAGATGGGCTTTAACTGCCTGCGGGTGTCGATTGCCTGGACGCGCATTTTTCCCAACGGCGACGATAGCGAAGCCAACGAAGCCGGACTGGCCTTCTACGACCGGCTGTTTGATGAGCTGGCGCAGCACAACATCACCCCCCTGGTGACGCTGTCGCATTACGAAATGCCGTGGGCGCTGGTGAAAAACTACGGCGGCTGGGGCGGGCGCGAGGTCATCGGCTTCTTTGAGCGCTATGCGCGCACGGTGTTTGCCCGCTATCAGCATAAGGTCAAGCTGTGGCTCACCTTTAACGAAATCAACATGTCCCTGCATGCGCCGATGACCGGCGTCGGCCTGCCGGAGGGCAGCAGCAAGGCGGCGGTCTACCAGGCGATACATCATCAGCTGGTGGCAAGCGCGCTGGCGGTTAAGGCCTGCCACGAGATAGTTGAAGACGGGAAAATCGGCAATATGCTGCTTGGCGGCCTGATGTACCCGCTCAGCTGCCGTCCTGAAGATATCTTTGAGACCCTGCAGCAGAACCGCAGCTGGCAGTTCTTCGGCGACGTGCAGTGTCGCGGCGCCTATCCGGGCTATATGCTGCGCTATTTCCGCGAGCAGGATATCAGCCTTGAGATAACCGACGCCGACCGCGCGGCGCTGAAGGAGACCGTCGATTTTATCTCCTTTAGCTACTATATGACCGGCTGCGTGACCGCCGACGAGGAGCTGAATAAAAAAGCGCGCGGTAACATTCTCAGCATGGTGCCCAACCCGCACCTTGCGAGCTCGGAGTGGGGCTGGCAAATCGACCCGCTGGGCCTGCGCACGCTGCTTAACGTCCTGTGGGATCGCTATCAAAAGCCGCTGTTTATTGTTGAAAACGGCCTCGGCGCGAAGGACAAGGTAGAAGCGGACGGCAGCATCAATGATGACTACCGCATCGCCTACCTGAACGATCATCTGCTGCAGGTGCGGGAGGCTATCGACGACGGCGTCGAGCTGATGGGCTACACCAGTTGGGGGCCCATCGACCTGGTGAGCGCCTCGAAGGCCGAGCTCTCCAAGCGCTACGGTTTTATTTACGTCGATCGTGACGACGAGGGTAAAGGTACGCTGGCGCGCAGCAGGAAGAAGAGCTTTAGCTGGTATAAAGAGGTCATTGCCAGCAACGGTGCCAGCCTGAAAGAGTAAGCCGCTCTGCGGCCCGCAGGCTCCGGGCCGCCAGCCGGTTACGCCGGTTTACGCGCGCGCAGTAAAAAGATCATCGGCCGTTCTTTTTCTTCATCGAGGCCCGGCTGGGCGGCAATTTGCGCCGCCGTCGGGCCCCACTCGTCAAGATGTTCAATCACGAAGCCGGCGGCAACCAGCAGGTTTATCCAGCTGGCGAGCTTGCGGTGCTGTTTTTTTACCCCATCGGCAAACCAGTTGCTGATGCGCTCACCCTCCTGCTGATAGTGGCTGACCGGCCAGCTTTTCTGCCCCTCGGCATCTTCCTGCCAGCCCTGACGCAGCGGCGCGGTGTAGACCGGATGTTCGGCGGAAAAGAGCAGCGTGCCGCCGGGGGTTAACGCCTGATAAACGGTGGCGAACAGCGGGGCCACGTCCGGCAGATAGTGCAGGGCCAGCGAGCTGTAGACCAGCTCGCAGCCGTTGGCGGGCAGCGTCAGGGTTTGCAGATCGGCGCAGCGGTAGTCAATATCCTGACCCTCGCTCATTTCGCGCGCGCGTTCGAGCATGCGGCTGGAGATATCCAGTCCGCTCACCTGCGCCGCGCCCTGGTCGCGGGCCCAGCGGCAGAACCAGCCGTAGCCGCAGCCGAGATCAATCACCCGCAGGCCGGATAACGGCGGCAGCATCTGCTGAATAGCGGGCCACTCCGGTGCGCCGTCAAGGCCCTTTACCGAACGGTCGAGAGTCGCGTAGCCGGCGAAAAAGCTCGGGTCATCGTAAATATTCTGGCTCATGTTCACTCCGTGAATTCATTTATTTATTTTTAAACATTTTATTTGGCTAGCCACACGCTTTACTTAACGGCACGAGGTCAATTACTTTATTATAACCGACCTTATTAAGTAATCTGACCTATCTCATGAACCTGAATCTGAGCAAACGCGTTATCGCCGGGCTGCCCCTGGTCATTGCGCTGGCCGGCTGCGCGCCGTCACACGATACCGGCACTCCGCCGCAGCAGCAGACTCCTGCCTCCCATGTGGCAACGGAGCTGCCTGCCAGCGTGAAAAACGGCTGGCCGCACGACAGCTGGTGGCAAGAGTACCGCGATCCGCAGTTGAACAGCCTGATTCAGCGCGCCTTAGCCAACGCGCCGGATATGCAGATTGCCGACCAGCGGATAAAGCTGGCGGAAGCCCAGGCGCGGATGTCGCAGGCCAACCTTGGCCCGGAGATGGACTTTTCCGCCAACGTTGAGCGGCAGAAAATGTCCTCAGAGGGGCTGATGGGGCCTTTCGCGACCGATACCGATGGCAACACCGGGCCGTGGTACACCAACGGCACCTTCGGCCTGACGGCGGGCTGGGATCTGGATCTGTGGGGGAAAAATCGCGCGCTGGTGAAGGCCCGCATCGGTGAAGTGAAGGCACAGATAGCCGAGCAGGCGCAAACCCGAGAGCTGCTGGCAAGCAGCGTGGCGCGCCTCTACTGGCAGTGGCAGACCGAGGCGGCGGTGAAAAACGTGCTGCAGCAGCTGAAGGATGAGCAGAACAATATCGTCAGCGTCGATCGCGCGCTGTACCAGCGTGGGATCACCAACTCGGTTGAGGGGGCGGAGAACGATATCAACGTCAGCAAAACCGATCAGCATCTGGCCGATGTAACCGGCAGCATGAAGGAGATTGAGGCGCGTCTGATGGCCTTAACCAACAGCCAGAGCCGGGCGCTGAACCTCCGTCCGGCGCCTCTGCCCGCCGTCAGCACGCAAATGCCGACCGAGCTGGGCTACGAGCTGCTGGCGCGCCGCCCGGATCTGCAGGAGGCGCACTGGTATATCGAAGCCTCTTTAAGCGAGGTGGATGCGGCGAAAGCGGCGTTCTATCCGGATATTAACCTGATGGGCTTCCTGCAGCAGGATGCCCTGCACTTAAGCGATCTGTTCCGCCACTCGGCGCAGCAGATGGGGCTCTCAGCCGGCCTGACGCTGCCTATCTTTGATAGCGGCCGCCTGAACGCTAACCTGGATATCGTCAGCGCGCAGAACAATCTGTCGGTGGCAAAGTATAACAAAGCGGTCGTTGACGCGGTGAATCAGGTGGCGAAGGCGGCGAGCCAGGTAGAGACCCTGATGGAGAAAAATCAGCAGCAGCAGCAGGTCGAAAAAGACGCCCGGCGGATGGTGGATCTGGCGCAGGCGCGGATGAATGCCGGGATCCTGCCGGGTTCGAAAGTCAGCATGGCGAAGCTGCCGGCGCTCGAAGAGCGAATTTCCGCGCTGCGCCTGCACGGTCAGTGGCTGGACGCCAACATTCAGCTGACCTCCGCGCTGGGCGGCGGCTACCGCCAGGCCGCGAAGTAATCCCGTTTTCCCCGGCGACGCCGCCGCCGGGGTGCCCGTCTACTCTTTCCTTTGCGCTTCGCGGCGCTTCAGCCACCAGTGCGCGGCGATCACCAGCACAACCACAAGGATCAGCCAGACTGCGTACTTGAGATGGCCATCAAGATGATGCAGCCACGGGCCAATGGCTTCTCCCCCCAGGTAGCCGAGGGTGGTGAACAGCAGCGCCCAGACGATCGCCCCGAGGATATTGAGCGGCAGAAAGACCTTCGGCGGCAGGCGGCTGGCGCCGATCAGCAGCGGGCCGATGATGCGAAAGCCGTACATAAAGCGCGCCCCGATGACGAACAGGTAGGGGCGGCGCTGGATCATGCGCTGCGCCTTACGGATCCGCGCCTGCTGGCGGGAAAAGCGTCGCAGCAGCCGGCCGCCAAAGCGCCTGCCGAGCAGGTACAGCAGCTGGTCGCCAATCATCCCGCCCAGCGCCACGGAAATGACCACCAGCGGAAACTTCAATAAGCCCTGATGCGCCGCCACTCCGCCAAGGAGGGTGATAGTTTCGCCTTCCGCTATGCTGCCGATGACCAGCGCAGCGTAGCCATAATGGGAAATCAGGTTATTGACATCCATACAAAAAATTCTCCCTCCTCGCGGCACCTTTCAGGTAGCGCCGGCGCGCGGCCCGGCCGCCAGTCTTAACCGTTCTGAGTGACGCGACGTTTTTACCCTAAAACCTAAGCATACACCCTGGCGCTTAAAATGAGGTTAAGTGCCTTTTTATCGCTGTATACAAAATAATCTCTCAGGGTGAATTATACTTGTATCACTGCTGTACGAGGCCGTGACAAGGGGGACGCTATGAACCATGTCTGGGGACTTTTCTCTCATCCGAATCAAGAGATGAGCGTTATCAAAAGCGAAAACGAAACGATTTCGCATCACTACACGCACCACGTGCTAGTCATGGCGGCGATTCCGGTTATCTGCGCGTTTATTGGTGCCACGCAGCTGGGCTGGAACTTCGGCGATGGCACCGTGATAAAACCGTCGCTGTTTACCGGGCTGGCGCTCGCGGTGCTGTTTTATGCCGTGATGCTCGCCGGGGTGGCGGTGATGGGGCGGGTCATCTGGTGGATGGCGAGAAGCTATCCGCAGCGGCCCTCGCTAAAACGCTGCATGGTGTTTGCAGGCTACGTCGCGACGCCGCTGTTTTTAAGCGGGATCGTGGCGCTCTATCCGCTGGTGTGGCTGTGCGCGTTTGTCGGCACGGTGGCGCTGTTTTACACCGGCTACTTGCTCTATCTCGGGATCCCAACCTTCCTGAGTATCAATCGTGAAGAGGGGCTAAGCTTTACCAGCTCCACCCTCGCAATCGGGGTGCTGGTGCTGGAAGTGCTGCTGGCGATAACCGTTATCCTGTGGGGCTACGGCTACCGGCTGTTCTAACAACATACATTGCCAGCATAAATGGATTTTTATGCTGGCAATGCAGCATTTGCTCACTATTCTTATTAGCCAGGCGCGGCCGTGGCGCGGTATGATTGCTCCCGCCAGCGTCGTTTTTGCTTCAGCGCCGCAGCGTACGTACAAACGTGCAAAAATACTTTTCAGAATGCTCACCATGCCGAAATTTCGAGTTTCTTTGCTCAGCCTGACTTTGCTGCTGGCTGTTCCTTTTGCGCCCCAGGCGATAGCAAAAACCCCCGCGACCGTTCACGCCATACAGCCGGATATCGCTTCCGGTAGCGCGATGATTGTCGATCTTGCGAGTAAAAAAATTGTCTACCAGAGCCAGCCGGATCTGGTTCGCCCGATGGCCTCCATCACCAAAGTGATGACCGCCATGGTGGTACTTGATGCCCATCTGCCGCTGGATGAGATGCTGAGCGTGGACATCAGCCACACCCCGGAAATGAAGGGGATCTATTCACGCGTGCGCCTGAACAGCCAAATCAGCCGTCGTAACATGCTGCTACTGGCGCTGATGTCTTCGGAAAACCGCGCCGCCGCGAGCCTCGCCCACCATTATCCCGGCGGCTATGACGCCTTTATTCGCGCGATGAACGCCAAGGCGCAGGCGCTGGGCATGACCCATACCCGCTACGTTGAACCGACCGGCCTGTCGATTCACAACGTCTCGACCGCGCGCGATCTGACCAAACTGCTGATTGCCACCGAGCAGTATCCGCTGATCGGTCAGCTGAGCACCACCAAAGAGGATATGGCCACGTTCTCCCAGCCGGCCTATACGCTGCCGTTCCGCAACACCAACCACCTGGTGTATCGCGATAACTGGAATATTCAGCTGACCAAAACCGGCTTTACCAACGCCGCGGGCCACTGCCTGATCATGCGCACGGTGATTAATCAGCGCCCGGTGGCGCTGGTGGTGATGGATGCGTTTGGCAAATATACGCACTTTGCCGACGCCAGCCGCCTGCGGACGTGGATTGAGACCGGGAAGGTGATGCCGGTTCCGGCTTCAGCTCTGAGCTATAAAAAGCAGCGTGAAGCGCAGATGGCGGATGCGATGCTGAAAGGCGGCGCGCAGACCGCGCAGAACGATTAATCGGACGCCTGGCTTTGCCCAAAGCGCCGGCTCGGGGATTGCCCGTCCCGGCGCTTTGGCGCTCTCCCGGCAGGCGACGCCGCTGCGGGTTTTCGCCCAAATCTACTCCGGGATCGTCAGGTCGCCGTCGCCAAGCCGGCGCTGCATAATTAGCGTATCCCGCCAGTCGCCCATCTTGTAGCCCACGCTGCGCAGCTGCCCCGCCACGCTAAAGCCAAATTTTTTGTGGATCGCCAGCGAGCCGGCGTTATTGTGCCCGTCGCCGATAATGGCCAGCATCTGCCGCCACGGCCCCTGCTCGCACTTCGCGATGAGCTGCGACAGCAGGGCGCTACCGATGCCGCGTCCGCCCATGCCTGATTCGACGTAAATCGACTCTTCAAGGGTGTAGCGATAGGCCGGGCGAGGGCGGTAAAAGGTGGCGTAGCAGTAGCCGACGATGGACCCACGCCACAGCGCCACCAGCCACGGAAGGCCGTTGTCGCGTACGGTTTTAATCCGCTTGCGCATTTCGTCGACGGTGGGGGGAATATCTTCAAAGGAGGCGCGCCCGTTGAGGACGTGCCAAACGTACAGCGCGGCGATGGCGTGAGCATCATCGGGCAGGGCTTCGCGGATTTCTAATTCAGCGCTGTGTAACATATCCGCTTCGGACATGGTGGGGCTCCTTAAGCCAGGTTTACCGGGGACGCGTTTTCTTCGGCATGCAGCGTAATACATAACCCCGGTAGATGAATAGCCCCGGCAGGGATCGTTCTTCGGCCTGCTTGCCAGCGGGCGAGGTCAGGCCGAAGACGTTCATGGTTAGCGCCTGCGCCTACGAGGCGCTGCCGTCGCTCTCCTGGTGCTCGCCCCAGTATTTTTGCTTGCTGGTTTTGCCGATCCCCGGGTTCATGCTGTTGGTCGGGTCGTTCTGGCGATAGAACTGCTTTAAGCTCTCCGGCGCTTCGTAAAGATGCCCGACGTTGTGCTCGGCGGGATACTGCGCGCCGCGCGCTTTTAGCAGCACCAGCATCTTCTCCTTCAGCTCGTGGGCATCCACGCCTTTCTTAACGATGTAGTCCTGGTGGAAGACGTGGCACATAAAGTGGCCGTAATAGAGCTTATAGACCAGCTGGTCGTCGATCTCGGCCGGCAAATGCTCAAACCACTCGCTGTCGTTGCGGCGCAGGGCGATATCCAGCGCCAGAATATCCTCCACCTCGTCGGCGTGAACGGCCTGGTAGCGGATGGCGGCACCCGCCGCGGCGAAGCGGTGCAGGAACGCCTTGCTGCCTTCTTGCGCCGTGCAGACGAAGAAATCGCCCTCGGCCTCTTTAAAGTACTCCGTCAGCCACGCCTGGGCTTCCTCGACGCCGTCGCCCGCCATCTTCAGCAGCAGGTGGTGCTCATATTTATCGCGCCAGATTTTCATTCGCTCCGGCAGGTGCGCCGGGAAAACGTGACCGATTTTTTGCATAAAGCGGTCGGTGAAGTGCGGCTTAAACAGCGGCACCTTCTCCAGCATCGCGTCGGTGCGGCCCTTCATGGTGAAGAAGAACGGCATTTTGTCGGTGCCGAGCTTGTCGATCATCAGGAAGGTGTCCTTGCCGTAGCGCTCGGCGATATCGTAGATATCGCGATGCATATATTCTCCCGCCACCGGCAGGTTGTTAAATTCAGCAAGAATATGGCGGCGGATTTCGGTCAGCACTTCAGGCCTGTTGCTGCCGATGTAAAACACCTGCTGGCGCTTTTCCGCCGGGAAGGTGTCGAGACGGGCGGCAAACACCGCCAGCTTGCCGGCGCAGCCCGAGGACTCAAACAGGCGGTCGGGGTCGGCGTTGTAGCGCGCCGGCGTGTCGGCGGTGACGTCGCGCACGCGGGTAACGTAATCATGATCGTGGGCGTGGCGGCCGTCGTGCAGGACGTCTTCATCCTTAATGCGATCGTCGTCGAGATGGCTGAGGATCTGCTCCGGGGAGGTGCCGAGATCGATGCCCAGGTGGTTAACCAGACGCAGCCTGCCGCTTTCATCAATCTGCGCAAACAGCGACATCTCGGTATAGGCCGGGCCGCGCTGAACCAGCGAACCGCCGGAGTTATTGCAGATGCCGCCGATAACCGATGCGCCGATGCAGGAGGAGCCAATCACCGAGTGCGGCTCGCGGCCAAACGGCTTCAGCGCCTTCTCCAGCGAATAGAGCGTGGTGCCCGGGAAGGCCAGCACCTGCTCGCCTTTACCCAGCAGATGCAGCTTGTCGAGGCGCAGGGTGCTGATAATCACGATGTCGCGATCGTAATCGTTGCCGCTGGGGGTGGAGCCTTCGGTGAGGCCGGTATTCGCCGCCTGCATGAGAATAATTTTATCGGCCTCCACGCAGGCGCTCAGCACCCGCCAGAGTTCCAGCAGCGTTCCGGGAAAGACCACGGCCAGCGCGTCGCCGTGGCCGGAGCGGAACCCTTTGCGATAGCGCTGGGTTTTGGCCGGATCGGTGAGCAGATGCGAGGAGCCAACCAGTCGCGCCAGCTCTGTCAGAAATGCGTTGTTTTGTGGTGTAGCTGCAGATGACATGATCCACTCCTTGTGGTGGGACAAAAAATTCTGCACTAAGAATAGCGCTTTGTATGACAATTTGGTGCAAGAATGTTTCGAAAAATCAGAGCAGAAGCCGAGCTTTCTACAGGCGTCTCGCTTATGTTTATGGCAAACTGCGGTTTTTATTATACTTGTCGCCTACAAGCTGCGCGCGCCGCCGGCCTCGCCCTTTGCGGGCCAGCGCCGGGACGACGAGCGCCGCAGTTCGAAATTGATAAAGTATAGGCTTCGCCAAAATCCTCGCTACTGGAAGAAAGAGAGATAACCATGAAATGGCTCTGTACTGTAGGCCTCGCCGTTAGCCTGGCGCTGCAACCCGCGCTGGCGGATGAACTGTTCGGCAACCATCCTTTGACTCCGCAGGCGCGGGATGCCTTCGTCAGCGAACTGCTGAAGAAGATGACGGTGGACGAAAAGATAGGCCAGCTGCGGCTGATTAGCGTCGGGCCGGATAACCCGAAAGAGGCGATCCGCGAGATGATCAAAGAGAGCCAGGTCGGGGCTATCTTTAACACCGTGACCCGCTCGGATATCCGGGTGATGCAGGACCAGGTCATGCAGCTCAGCCGGCTGAAAATTCCGCTGTTCTTCGCCTACGACGTGCTCCACGGTCAGCGCACCGTCTTCCCGATTAGCCTCGGCCTGGCCTCCTCCTTCAACCTCGACGCGGTAAATACCGTCGGGCGTATTTCGGCCTATGAAGCCGCCGACGATGGCCTCAACATGACCTGGGCGCCGATGGTGGATGTCTCCCGCGATCCGCGCTGGGGGCGCGCCTCCGAGGGCTTTGGCGAAGATACCTATTTAACCACCATGATGGGCAAAGCGATGGTTGAGTCGATGCAGGGCAAGAGCCCGGCGGACCGCTACTCGGTGATGACCAGCGTGAAGCACTTCGCCGCCTACGGCGCGGTGGAGGGCGGTAAAGAGTACAACACCGTCGATATGAGCCCGCAGCGCCTGTTCAACGACTATATGCCGCCGTACAAAGCGGGGCTGGATGCCGGCAGCGGCGCGGTCATGGTGGCGCTTAACTCGCTCAACGGCACCCCGGCAACCTCCGACGCGTGGCTGCTAAAAGAGGTGCTGCGCGACGACTGGGGCTTTAAGGGCATTACCGTTTCCGACCATGGGGCGATCAAAGAGCTTATCAAGCACGGCGTGGCCTCCGACCCGGAAGACGCGGTGCGCGTGGCGCTGAAGTCCGGCATCAATATGAGCATGAGTGACGAGTACTACAGCAAATACCTGCCGGATCTGGTGAAGTCCGGCAAGGTGACGATGGCGGAGCTGGACGACGCGACGCGCCACGTGCTTAACGTCAAATACGACATGGGCCTGTTCAACGATCCGTACAGCCACCTGGGGCCGAAGGAGTCAGACCCGCAGGACACCAACGCCGAAAGCCGCTTGCATCGTAAAGAGGCTCGGGAAGTCGCGCGTGAAAGCCTGGTACTGCTGAAAAACCGTCTCGAGACGCTGCCGCTGAAAAAATCGGGCACCGTGGCGGTCATTGGGCCGCTGGCCGACAGCAAGCGCGACATGATGGGCAGCTGGTCGGCGGCGGGGGTTGCCGATCAGTCGGTTACCGTGCTTACCGGAATTAAAACGGCGCTCGGCGATCGGGGCAAGGTGCTTTACGCCCGCGGCGCCAACGTGACGAACGATCAAGGCATCGTTGATTTCCTCAACCTGTATGAAAAAGCGGTGCAGGTCGACCCGCGCTCGCCGCAGGCGATGATCGACGAGGCGGTAGCCGCCGCGAAGCAGTCCGATGTGGTTGTCGCGGTTGTCGGCGAAGCGCAGGGGATGGCACACGAGGCCTCCAGCCGCACCGATATCACGCTGCCCCAGAGCCAGCGCGATTTAATCAGCGCTCTCAAAGCCACCGGTAAACCGCTGGTGCTGGTGCTGATGAACGGTCGCCCGCTGGCGCTGGTCAAAGAGGATCAGCAGGCTGACGCGATGCTGGAGACCTGGTTTGCCGGCACCGAAGGCGGCAACGCCATTGCCGACGTGCTGTTCGGCGACGCCAATCCGTCCGGCAAGCTGCCGATGTCGTTCCCGCGCTCGGTCGGGCAGATCCCGGTCTACTACAGCCACCTCAATACCGGTCGTCCTTACAACGCCGACAAGCCGAATAAGTACACCTCACGCTACTTCGACGAGGCCAACGGCCCGCTCTACCCGTTCGGCTACGGCCTGAGCTACACCACCTTCAGCGTCTCTGACGTTAAAATGTCGGCACCGACCATGCAGGCCGACGGCAGCGTGACCGCCAGCGTGCAGGTGACCAATACCGGCAAGCGCGAAGGGGCCACGGTTATCCAGCTGTACCTGCAGGACGTGACCGCCTCGATGAGCCGTCCGGTGAAAATGCTGCGCGGCTTCAAGCGCGTGACCCTCAAGCCGGGCGAGACGCAGACCGTCAGCTTCCCGATTGAGGTCGACGCCCTGAAGTTCTGGAACCAGAAAATGAAATACGCCGCCGAGCCGGGTAAATTCAACGTCTTTATCGGCGTCGATTCTGCCCGTGTGAAGCAGGGTGAGTTTGAACTGCTCTAATTTGGGCCGGCGCGATGCGCCGACTTTGCTCCTCTATCAGGCCGGGTAACCGGCCTTTTCTTTTCCTTTCATCGCGCATTTGCGCTACGCTTTTCTCTTAAGCTTCTGTAAATGGAGCGCAAATTAAAGAGGGAAGCGGGATGAGGATTGCAAGTAAATGGTCGGTCGCGCTGGCGCTGGCAGCCCTGGTGAGCCTGCCGCTTCAGGCGGCGGAGCCGGTCAAAGTGGGCTCGAAAATTGATACCGAAGGGGCGCTGCTGGGCAATATTATTTTGCAGGTGCTGGAGAGCCACGGGGTGAAGACCGTCAATAAAGTGCAGCTCGGGACCACCCCGGTGGTGCGCGGCGCCATTACCGCGGGCGAATTAGATATTTATCCTGAGTACACCGGCAACGGGGCCTTCTTCTTTAAGCAGGAGAACGATCCAGCGTGGAAAAACGCACAGCAGGGTTATGAGAAGGTCAAAACCCTGGACGCCGAGAAGAATAAGCTCATCTGGCTAACGCCCGCGCCGGCCAACAACACCTGGACCATCGCCGTGCGTCAGGATGTGGCGCAAAAAAATCATCTCACTTCACTGGCCGACCTGAGCGGCTATCTGCAAAAGGGCGGCGAATTCAAGCTGGCGGCCTCCGCTGAGTTTATCGAACGTCCGGATGCGCTCCCGGCCTTTGAAAAGGCCTACGATTTCAAGCTTAATCAAAGCCAGCTGCTGTCGCTGGCCGGCGGCGACACGGCGGTGACCATCAAGGCGGCGGCGCAGCAGACCTCCGGCGTCAACGCAGCGATGGCCTATGGGACCGACGGGCCGGTGGCCGCGCTCGGGCTGCAAACGCTGAGCGATCCGAAAGGCGTGCAGCCGATCTACGCCCCGGCGCCGGTGGTGCGCGAAGCGGTGCTGAAGGCCTATCCGCAGATGGCGCAGTGGCTGCAGCCGGTCTTCGCCAGCCTTGACGAAAAAACGCTGCAGCAGCTCAACGCCAGCATTGCGGTGGAAGGGCTGGACGCGAAGAAAGTTGCCGCAGACTATCTGCAGCAAAAAGGTCTGTTGAAGTAGGTTTGGGTGGCTATTCGTTGCTATAACCGCGTTTCGCTGCTGCTGGCACTTTTACTGCTGATGATGGTGGCGCTGCCGTTTGTTAACTATGCGCCGAACCGGCTGCTCTCCGGCGAGGCGCGCTGGCTGTGGCAGAGCTGGCCGTGGCTGGCCGCCGCGCAGCTGGGTATGGCGGCGGCCGTCCTGCTGCTTTGCGCGATCCCGGGCCGCTTACCGCTGCTGTTAACCTTCCTGATAGCCGATGCGCTGCTGCCGCTGCTGTGGTACGGCGGCGGGCAGGCGGCGCTGCAGCTGGCGCAAAGCGGGTCGTCGCTGGCGCGCACGTCGCCGGGCAGCGGGCTATGGCTTTCGCTGGCGCTGTGCCTGCTGCTGGCCAGCGATGCGATACGGCGCCTGACGGCGCGGACCCTGTGGCGTTGGCTACTCAATGCGCAAATCTGGCTCATTCCCTGCGTCCTGCTGGCGACGGGGAGGCTTGACTCGCTCTCGCTGCTAAAAGAGTACGCCAACCGCCAGGACATCTTTGACGATGCCCTGCGCCAGCACGTGCTCCTGCTGCTCGGTACGCTGCTACCCGCTCTGCTCATCGGCGTACCGATGGGCGTGTGGATCTGGCGGCAGCCGCGCTGGCAGGCGTCGGTGTTTACCTGCCTCAACGTCATTCAAACTATCCCTTCGGTGGCGCTCTTTGGCCTGCTGATCGCGCCGCTTGCCGGCCTGACGCGCCGCTTTCCCGCGCTGGCTGAGGCCGGTATCTCCGGCACCGGAACGGCGCCCGCGCTGATTGCGCTGGTGCTCTACGCTCTGCTGCCGCTGGTGCGCGGCGTGGTCACCGGCCTGCAGCAGGTGCCGCGCGAAGCGCTGGAAAGCGCGGCGGCGATGGGCATGAGCGCTTTCCAGCGTTTCTGGCAGGTACAGCTGCCGCTGGCGCTGCCGATACTGCTGCGCAGCCTGCGGGTGGTGAGCGTACAAACCGTCGGTATGGCGGTGGTGGCGGCGCTGATCGGCGCCGGAGGATTTGGCGCTCTGGTCTTCCAGGGCCTGCTCAGCAGCGCGCTGGACCTGGTGCTGCTCGGGGTGATCCCGACGATTGCGCTGGCGGTGGTGGTGGATGCGCTTTTTGCGCTGTGGGGCGCGTTGCTAAAAGGAGAGGCCGGTGATTGAATTTGACGGCGTAAGCAAATCGTTTGCCGGGCAGCCGGCGGTGAAAAACCTCAACCTGCACCTGCGGGAAGGGGCATTCTCGGTGCTTATCGGCACCTCTGGCTCGGGCAAATCGACGACCCTGAAGATGATTAACCGGCTGGTCGAGCACGACAGCGGCACTATCCGCTTCGCCGGCCAGGATATCCGCGAGCAGCCGGTGCTGGCGCTGCGTCGGCGGATGGGCTATGCCATCCAGTCGATAGGCCTGTTTCCCCACTGGACGGTGGCGCAGAATATCGCCACTGTCCCGCAACTGCAGAAGTGGCCGCGCCAAAAAATTGAGGCGCGGGTTGATGAGCTGATGGCGCTGCTGGGGCTGGAGGCCACGCTGCGGGCGCGCTATCCGCACCAGCTTTCCGGCGGCCAGCAGCAGCGGGTTGGCGTGGCGCGGGCGCTGGCGGCCAACCCGGAGGTGCTGCTGATGGACGAACCCTTCGGCGCGCTCGACCCGGTGACCCGCGAGGCGCTGCAGCAGGAGATGATCCGCATTCACCGGCTGCTGGGGCGCACCATTGTCCTGGTCACCCACGATATTGACGAGGCGCTGCGGCTGGCGGATCACCTGGTGCTGATGGACGGCGGGGAAGTGGTGCAGCAGGGGGAGCCGCTGCAGATGCTGCTGCAGCCGAAGAACGACTTTGTTGAGACCTTTTTTGGTCGCAGCGAGCTTGGCGTGCGCCTGCTATCGCTGCGCGGCGTCGGCGACTATCTGCGCCGCGATGAACGTCTCGCCGGCGATACCCTCAACGTGGCGATGACGCTGCGCGAAGCGCTGTCGTTGTTCGTGGCCCACCGCCGCGAGGTGCTGCCGGTGGTGGATGAACGGGGGGCCGCGTGCGGGACGTTGCACTTTGCCGATCTGCTGCGCGAGGGGGTTCGGCATGAAGGTTCTGCGTGATCCGCTGCTGTGGCTGCTGGCGCTGTTTATCGCCATTCTGCTGGCGCTTCCCTACAGCGCGCCGTTGTTTAGCGCCCTGTTTCCGGAGCTGCCGCGCCCGGTCTATCAGCAGCAGAGCTTTCTTGCCCTGACCCTCGCGCACTGTTGGCTGGTTGCGCTCTCCAGCCTCGCAGCAACGCTTATCGGCGTGGGCGCGGGGATTGCGGTAACGCGCCCCGCGGGCCGCGAATTTCGCCCGCTGGTGGAGACCATTGCCGCCATGGGGCAGACCTTTCCGCCGGTGGCGGTGCTGGCGATTGCGGTTCCGGTGCTGGGGTTTGGCTGGGAGCCGGCGCTGATTGCGCTGGCGCTGTACGGCATTCTGCCGGTGCTGCAGGGCACCCTGGCGGGGCTGAGCGCAGTGCCCTCGGGGGCGCTTGAGGTGGCGCAGGGAATGGGGATGACCGGCTGGCAGCGGCTGGTCAAAGTCGAGCTGCCGCTGGCGGCGCCGGTGATGCTGGCCGGCATTCGCACTTCGACGATCGTCAATATGGGGACGGCGACGATTGCCTCAACCGTCGGGGCCAATACGCTCGGCACGCCGATCGTCATTGGCCTGAGCGGGTTTAATACCGCCTATGTTCTGCAGGGGGCGCTGCTGGTGGCGCTGGCGGCGATCGTGGTTGACCGCGGGTTTGAGCGGCTGAATCAGCGAATCAGCCGACACCGCCGCGAACGATAAAGGAGTAACCGGCAAGCATAACGCCGCTGATCCCGCCGATAGCCATAAATAAGAACAGGGTAATAACCGCAATTTTTGCTGGCTTCATAATAGGCTCCTGATGTTAACGGGGCGATTATACGGTGAAGCGCAGGTGTTAATGAAACATTAATTGCTATTTAGCCAGATAACGCGCCCCTGCTGCTGCCACTCCAGCAGTTGCTCCTGCTCGGCGGAAGCGGGCGTTTCGCCGCACCACACCAGCAGAGTGCTCTCGGGGAACAGCTCCGGGCGAATCTGCGTCAGCGAGTGGGCGACGACGTCGACCCGCCAGCCCTGTTCGCTGGCCACCCAGCCCTCCAGCCACAGCCGGGCGATGTCACCGCTGTTCCAGCCCATCACCAGCGCGTGGCTGCCGGGGTGCTTCCAGGCGCTGGCGAGGCTTTGCGCAATGTGGTTGATGAGGATCCCGTCGAGAATGCCGCGCAGCGCGATAAGCGTCGGCTGGGGGCTGAGCAGGCGATGGCGTAAAGGAATGAAGAGGTGGTTGACCAGGGTGTGTGCCGGATAGCTGTGGCTGCGCTCTTTAATCCACGTCCGCAGGCGATGGTAGCTGCCATCGTGGAGCAGCGTCAGCACGATCTCCTGCTGTTCGCGCCAGCCGCCTTGCTCCTGCGGGTCGCTGTCGGCGAGCAGCGTTTTGACTTTTCCTACCTGAACGCCGGAGTCAATCCAGCGCTTAATTTCGCGGATGCGGTCAATTTCCTGCTCGTTGAACAGGCGGTGGCCGCCGTCGGTACGCTGAGGTTTGAGCAGTCCGTAGCGCCGCTGCCAGGCGCGAAGCGTGACCGGGTTAACATCGCAAAGCTGGGCCACTTCACCAATCGTATAAAGCGTCATCTCTTCCCCTCCCGCAGAATTCTCCTCCCTATAACTGTAGAAGCAGTTTGTGGAAGGGGAAATATTTGCTCATTTTTTGTGCTGACAAAGAGAGCGAGGCGCTAAGAAGTGTGATCCCGGCCATGAATGTTCATTTTCTTGTAGCGCTTCAAAGAAAGATTTTCCCCAGCGGTGTATGTTACGCGCTTTCAGGTGATGTGTGGTCTGCGGGTATGTACGAGTTCGATCTGGTGTTGCTGCTGCTTCAGCAGATGTGCGTCTTTTTAGTCATCGCGTGGCTGATGAGCAAGACGCGGCTGTTCATCCCCCTGATGCAGGTTACCGTCCGTCTGCCGCACAAGCTGCTGTGCTACGTCACCTTCTCCATTTTTTGCATTCTCGGGACCTACTTCGGTCTGCATATCGAAGACTCTATCGCCAATACCCGGGCCATCGGTGCGGTGATGGGCGGCCTGCTCGGCGGGCCGGTGGTCGGTGGCCTCGTCGGGCTGACCGGCGGGCTGCACCGCTACTCGCTTGGCGGCATGACCGCGCTAAGCTGCATGGTTTCCACCATGGTTGAAGGGCTGCTTGGCGGGCTGGTGCACAGCATCCTCGTCAAGCGCGGGCGGCCGGATAAGGTCTTTAGCCCGCTGACCGCCGGGGCGATCACCTTCTTTGCCGAACTGGTGCAGATGATGATCATCCTGCTGATCGCACGCCCGTTTCAGGACGCCCTGCATCTGGTGCAGAGCATTGCCGCGCCGATGATGGTTACCAATACCGTTGGCGCCGCGCTGTTTATGCGCATCCTGCTCGATAAGCGGGCGATGTTTGAAAAATACACCTCGGCGTTTTCCGCCACCGCGCTGAAGGTTGCGGCCTCGACGGAGGGGATCCTGCGCCAGGGGTTTAACGAAGAGAACAGCATGCGGGTGGCGCAGGTGCTTATCCAGGAGCTGGATATCGGCGCGGTAGCGATTACCGATCGCGACCGGCTGCTGGCCTTCACCGGCATCGGCGACGATCACCATCTGCCCGGCAAGCCTATCTCCTCCCTCTACACCCAAAAGGCGATCGACAGCGGGGAGGTGGTGTATGCCGACGGCAACGAGGTTCCGTATCGCTGCTCAATCCACCCGCACTGCAAGCTCGGCTCCACGCTGGTGATCCCGCTGCGCGGCGAGAACCAGCGGGTGATTGGCACCATCAAGCTGTATGAGGCCAAGAACCGGCTGTTCAGCTCAATCAACCGCACGCTGGGCGAGGGGATTGCCCAGCTGCTGTCGGCGCAAATTCTTGCCGGGCAGTATGAGCGACAGAAAGCGCTGCTCACCCAGTCGGAAATTAAGCTGCTGCATGCCCAGGTTAACCCGCATTTTCTGTTCAACGCCCTCAATACCCTGAAGGCGGTGATCCGCCGTGACAGCGACCAGGCCGGCCAGCTGGTGCAATATCTGTCGACCTTCTTTCGCAAGAACCTGAAGCGGCCGTCGGAGATTGTCACCCTGGCGGATGAGATTGAGCATGTGAATGCCTACCTGCAGATTGAAAAGGCGCGTTTCCAGGCCAATCTACAGATTCATATGCAGGTGCCCGAGGCGCTGGCGCATCACCAGCTGCCGGCGTTTACGCTGCAGCCGATCGTGGAAAACGCCATTAAGCACGGCACCTCGCAGCACCTTGGGGTGGGCGAGATTATCATTCGCGCCAGCCAGGAGGAGCGCTGGCTGCAGCTGGATATCGAAGATAACGCCGGGCTGTATCAGGCCAATCCGGACGCCAGCGGGCTCGGCATGAGCCTGGTGGACCGGCGGCTGCGGGCGCGATTTGGCGCCGAGTGTGGAATTACCGTGACCTGTGAAGCCGAGCGCTTTACCCGCGTTACGCTGCGACTGCCCGTGGAGGAGAGCGCGTGTTAAAAGTACTGATAGTTGATGATGAGCCGCTGGCGCGTGAAAATCTGCGGATCCTGCTGGAGGCGCAGAGCGATATCGAGGTCGTGGGCGAGTGTGGTAACGCCGTTGAGGCGATCGGCGCGGTGCACAAGCTGCGCCCGGACGTGCTGTTCCTCGACATCCAGATGCCGCGCATCAGCGGGCTGGAGATGGTCGGCATGCTCGACCCGGAGCATCGGCCCTATATCGTGTTCCTGACCGCCTTCGACGAATATGCGGTTAAGGCGTTCGAGGAGCACGCGTTTGACTATCTGCTCAAGCCGATTGAGGTCGCGAGGCTGGATAAAACCCTCGCGCGCCTGCGCCAGGAGCGCAGCCTGCAGGATATCTCGCTGCTCGACGACGCCCGCCAGGCGCTAAAGTATATTCCGTGCAGCGGGCATAGTCGGATCTGGCTGCTGCAGATGGAGGACGTGGCGTTTGTTAGCAGCCGGATGAGCGGTATTTACGTTACCGACAGCGAAGGGAAGGAGGGCTTTACCGAGCTGACCCTGCGCACCCTCGAGAGCCGAACGCCGCTGCTGCGCTGCCACCGTCAGTATCTGGTCAATATGGCCCACCTGAAGGAGATCCGCCTCGAGGAGAACGGCCAGGCCGAGCTGCTGATGCGCGCCGGGCATACGGTGCCGGTCAGCCGCCGCTACTTAAAAAGCCTGAAAGAGGCGATTGGTCTGTAAAACGGCAGAATCGTGGTAGACTTAGCGCCAGTATTTTTCATCATGAAGGCATTATGATCAGCAACGATATCCTACGTAGCCTGCGCTACACCTTGAAAACCAATAATGATGGCCTGGTGCGTATTTTCGCGCTCGGCGATTCCGTCGTCAGCGCAGAGCAGCTGGTACCGTGGCTGAAAAAAGAGGATGAGGACGGCTTCCAGCGCTGCCCGGATATCCTCCTGTCGATCTTCCTCAACGGTCTGATTTACGATAAACGCGGTAAAGATGAGTCCGCGCCGCCGCTGGCGGTTGAGCGTCGGGTGAATAACAATATCGTGCTGAAAAAACTGCGTATCGCCTTCTCCCTGAAGACCGACGATATTCTCGCCATTCTGACCCAGCAGCAGTTCCGCGTTTCGATGCCGGAAATTACCGCCATGATGCGCGCGCCGGAGCATAAAAACTTCCGCGAGTGCGGCGATCAGTTCCTGCGCTATTTCCTGCGCGGTCTGACCGAGCGCGTTCACGCCGCTAAAGCCTGAGTTGCAGCCTCAGGCGGCCCGGCTGGCGCAACGCTTAGCCGGGCGATGACCTACTTCACTTCCTGAAAACCCTGCTCTTCGAGTAATTTTGTCGACACCGACATCGACACGAACTGCCGCGAGCAGTCGGTAAACATCGATCCCGGCAGCTTGCACAGCTCGCCGATCTTCGCCTCGCTAAAATCGACGCTCAGATGCTCCAGGGCATAGCTGTCTTTGTAGTCGATGGTCTGCTCCACGCCCTTGATGCTGCGGTAGACGCTGCTCATCGGTTCAATAATCGCCCGCGCCTGCTCTTTATTGCTGGCGCCGATGGTTTTATAGGGGATGGTGTTGTTGGCATCCTGGCGCAGCACCTTGTCGCCATCATAATAGTAGGTAAAGCTGAGCTCGACGCCTTCGGCCGCGCGGTTAAAGGTTTTGCTCTGCTCTTTTTTGTTGTCGCAGCCGGCCAGCGTCGTGGCCAGCAGAGCGGCGACGGCGATTGCGGTCAGCCTGTGTGTGTATTTCATCCCGGTTCCCTGTGTTGGTATGTATACCGTTCCGTTGTCAGAATAGCGTATTGAGTATTGTTCTTATCCGCGAGGGGGGCAAATAAAAGCGCCCGTTCGGGCGGGCGACAGGCAAAAAAAACGCTGCCGGGGCAGCGTTTTACGCGGAGATTATTTGACCTGTTGGCCAGGCTGAGCGCCGCTGTCCGGGCTGAGCAGGAAGATATCTTTCCCGCCAGGGCCCGCCGCCATCACCATCCCTTCGGAGATGCCGAAGCGCATCTTGCGCGGCGCGAGGTTCGCCACCATCACCGTCAGACGGCCAATCAGCGCCTGCGGATCGGGGTAGGCGCTGCGGATGCCGGAGAAGACGTTGCGCTTCTCGCCGCCGATATCCAGCGTCAGGCGCAGCAGCTTGTCGGAGCCGTCGACGAATTCGGCGTTTTCAATCAGCGCGATGCGCATATCCACTTTGGCAAAATCATCAAAGGTGATGGTTTCCTGCAGCGGATCGTCCGCCAGCGGGCCGGTAACCGGTGCGGAAAGCGCCTTGACCTCTTCCTTCGATGCTTCTACCAGCGCCTCAACCTGCTTCATTTCGATGCGGTTATACAGCGCTTTGAAGGTGTTGACCTTATGCGCCAGCAGCGGCTGCTGGATAGCATCCCAACTCAGTTCGCTGTTGAGGAACGCTTCGGCGCGCGCGCTCAGCTGCGGCAGCACCGGCTTGAGCCAGGTCATCAGCACGCGGAACATATTCAGGCCCATGGTGCAGATAGCCTGCAGATCGGCATCGCGGCCTTCCTGTTTGGCGACTACCCACGGCGCCTGCTCGTCAACGTAGCGGTTAGCCACGTCGGCCAGCGCCATGATTTCACGGATGGCTTTACCGAACTCGCGGCTGTCCCACGCTTCGCCAATGCTTGCTGCCGCATCGGTGAAGGTTTGGTACAGCGCCGGATCCGCCAGCTCGGCCGCCAGCACGCCGTCGAAACGTTTGGCGATAAAGCCGGCGTTGCGCGATGCGAGGTTAACCAGCTTGTTGACGATGTCAGCATTCACGCGCTGAATGAAGTCTTCGAGGTTGAGGTCGATATCGTCGATACGCGAAGAGAGCTTGGCGGCGTAGTAGTAGCGCAGGCTGTCGGCATCAAAGTGGTTCAGCCAGGTGCTGGCCTTGATGAAGGTACCGCGCGATTTAGACATCTTCGCGCCGTTGACCGTCACGTAGCCGTGAACGAACAGGTTGGTTGGCTTGCGGAAGCCGCTGCCTTCCAGCATCGCCGGCCAGAATAGGCTGTGGAAGTAGACGATATCCTTGCCGATAAAGTGATACAGCTCGGCGTCAGAGTCTTTCTTCCAGTAGGCGTCAAAGCTTTCGTTATCGCCGCGCTTGTCGCACAGGTTTTTGAATGAACCCATGTAGCCGATCGGCGCGTCCAGCCAGACGTAGAAATATTTGCCCGGCGCGTTGGGGATTTCGAAACCGAAGTATGGCGCATCGCGGGAAATGTCCCACTGCTGCAGACCTGACTCGAACCACTCCTGCATCTTATTCGCCACCTGCTCCTGCAGCGCGCCGCTGCGGGTCCATGCCTGCAGCATTTCGCTAAACGACGGCAGGTCGAAGAAGAAGTGCTCGGATTCACGCATCACCGGCGTCGCGCCGGAAACCACCGATTTCGGCTCGATAAGCTCGGTCGGGCTGTAGGTCGCGCCGCACACTTCGCAGTTATCGCCGTACTGATCCGGTGATTTGCATTTCGGGCAGGTTCCCTTCACAAAACGGTCAGGGAGGAACATCCCTTTTTCCGGATCGTAGAGCTGAGAGATGGTGCGGTTTTTAATAAAACCGTTCTCTTTCAGGCGCGAGTAGATAAGCTCCGACAGCTCGCGGTTTTCGTCGCTGTGGGTGGAGTGGTAGTTATCGTAGCTAATGTCGAAGCCAGCAAAATCGGTCTGGTGCTCCTGACTCATCTCGCCAATCATCTGCTCCGGGGAGATGCCAAGCTGCTGAGCTTTCAGCATGATCGGCGTGCCGTGGGCGTCGTCGGCGCAGATGAAGTTGACCTCGTGGCCGCGCATTCGCTGGTAACGGACCCAGACATCAGCCTGGATGTGCTCCAGCATGTGGCCGAGGTGGATTGAGCCGTTGGCGTACGGCAGTGCGCACGTTACCAGAATTTTCTTCGCGACTTGAGTCATAGTGAGCATTACATCTTCTGTTGTAAAAAGGGCTTCCGATATTACCAAAAGGGCACTGGGTGCGCCATAAATGGCTGACCATATATGGATAATCCTCAGCTGTGATAAACTCAATCATTACTGAAAGCATCTCATAACAACAAAGGAGTCGGGATGAATTCGCAATCCCAGGCCAAATCCCCCGAACGTCTACGCGCGATGGTCGCCGGAACGCTGGCTAATTTTCAGCACCCCACCTTGAAGCATAATCTCACCGCGCTGAAGGCGCTGCACCACGTTGCCTGGCTGGACGACACCGTGCATATCGAGATTCAGATGCCGTTCGTCTGGCACAGCGCTTTTGAAACCCTGAAAGAGCAGTGCAGCGCCGAGTTGCTGCGCATTACCGGCGCGCAGGCTATCGACTGGAAGCTGACGCACAGTATCGCCACCCTGAAGCGGGTGAAAAACCAGCCGGGCGTCAACGGTGTGAAGAATATTATTGCCGTGAGCTCCGGCAAGGGCGGCGTCGGGAAATCGTCTACGGCGGTCAACCTCGCGCTGGCGCTGGCGGCGGAAGGGGCTAAGGTCGGTATTCTCGACGCCGATATTTACGGCCCGTCGATTCCTACCATGCTGGGCGCTGAAGATCAGCGTCCCACCTCGCCGGACGGCACCCATATGGCGCCGATTATGAAATTCGGCCTCGCCACCAACTCCATCGGCTATCTGGTGACTGACGAGAACGCCATGGTGTGGCGCGGCCCGATGGCCAGTAAAGCGCTGATGCAGATGCTGCAGGAGACGCTGTGGCCGGATCTCGACTACCTGGTGCTGGATATGCCGCCGGGCACCGGCGACATTCAACTGACGCTGGCGCAGAACATCCCGGTGACCGGCGCGCTGGTGGTCACCACGCCGCAGGACATCGCGCTGATCGATGCCAAAAAGGGCATCGTGATGTTCGAAAAAGTGGAGGTGCCGGTGCTGGGTATCGTGGAGAACATGAGCATGCATATTTGCAGCAACTGTGGTCACCATGAGGCTATCTTTGGCACCGGCGGTGCGGAGAAGCTGGCGGAAAAATATCACACCCAGCTGCTCGGCCAGCTGCCGCTGCACATTCATCTGCGCGAGGACCTGGATAACGGTACCCCGACGGTGATCGCCCGCCCGGAAAGCGAGTTTACCGATATCTATCGCCAGCTGGCAGGGCGCGTAGCGGCCCAGCTCTACTGGCAGGGTGAGGTTATCCCCAGCGAGATCGCCTTCCGCGCGGTGTAAGCGCCGCGCGTAAAACAACGCCCGGGACTTCGCTGCGCCATGCGGGAGCAGCAGAAGGACCGGGCGTTTTTCGTGGCGGCTCGCGGCCGCAACGCGTGTCGCGCAATCAGTGCTGGTAGAAAATCTCGCCGTCGTAAATTTTGACAATTTTGCCTTCAGGCTCGGTGACCAGCACGTAGCTGCCGCCCATATAGGTCCAGTGGGTGTTGGCGTCTGGCGCAGGCAGGTGGCGCTGCTGCCACTGCTTGATGGTGTACTCCGGGGTCATATACAGCGGCGGCACGGTATCGCCTACGCGAAACTGCTGGAAGTCGGAGGTCACGCCGTCCAGCTCATATTTCTGCAGATCGGCGGCGGAGACCGACCCAACGGCGCAGGTGCCGGCCAGCAGTACGCCCAGAAGCATCATTTTTGTTTTACGCATAAATTCCTCATTATTATCCTGGACACAAAATCGCAGCCTCGTATCATTCCGAAGCATGAGGGCGATGGCAAGTACTGGTTGATTAAAAATGTAAGCAAACGATGGTGCCGATTACGCGATTCAGCAAAACGCGCCTGTTTTAGGAAAAGTCCGGGGATCCGGAGGTGGGAGTGAATATGTTCAGGCTGGAAGATCTGACGTTATTTGTCCGCGCGGCGGCGCTGGGCAGCTTCAGCGACGCGGCGCGGGAGGTCGGGCAGCAGCCGGCGCAGGTGAGCGCGGCGATTAAGCGCCTGGAGACCACGCTGAATATCCGCCTTTTTGCCCGCTCAACCCGCAGCCTGCGCCTGACCCCTGAAGGGGAGACCTGGCTACCCTATGCCACGCAGATGCTCGATACCCTGCACGCCGGCCTGCAAAAGATTCAGCTGCCGGATGACCAAATCCGCGGCACGCTGCAGATTGCGGTGCCCTCCGACCTCGGGCGCAACCTGCTGCTGACCGTGTTTCGCGGATTTCGCCAGCGCTACCCGGAGCTCAGGCTGCGCATCCTGTTCTCCGATCACCGCACCGACGTGTTTAAAGATCCGGTCGACGTGGCCTTTCGTTACGGCGATAACGACGACGCGTCGTTTATCTCGCTGCCGGTGGCGGCGGAAAACCGCCGGGTGCTGGTGGCCTCCCCGGCGTGGATCGCCGAACACGGCGCACCGCAAACCCTGGAGGAGCTGGCGCAGCGTAACGCTCTGCTGTACGTGCTGCGCGGCAGGCAGTTCGATCGCTGGCCGTTAAGCCTGGCGGGGGAGGTTCAGCACCTGCAGGTTTCTGGCGCTATCGTCAGCGACGATGCGGAAGTGATTCGCCGCCTGGCGATTGCCGGGGAGGGGTTTGCCTACAAGTCCTGGCTCGACGTCAGCGACGACATTCACGCCGGGCGGCTGCAGGTCCTGCTGCCGCAGTATCAGGGCGACCGGGTGCCGCTGAATATGATTTGCCCGCACCGCAAGCAGCTCTCTGCCGCGGTGCGTTTGCTGTATGAAGAGGTGAAGGCCCGCTGCGAGGCGCTGCACAACCAGCGCTCGGCGCCCTAGTGCCTGACCAGGGTCGCGAAGTAGTAGACCAGCGGAATGGCGAGGATCCACAGCCCTAACGGGATCTCGCGCCACTTTCCGGCCACGCTCTTAATCACCACGTAGAACAGCAGCCCGCCGGCAATGCCGGTACCAAAGCTGTTGGCAATCAGGGTGATCATCACCATCATCAGTACCGGCAGCCCGTCGGTAAAGTTGGCTAAATCGACCTTGCGCAGGCCGCTGAACATATTCAGGCCGATCAGGATCAGCGCCGGTGCGGTGGCCTCTTTGGGGATCATCAGCGCAATCGGGGTAAACAGCAGCATCAGCAGGAACATCACCGCTGCCGCCAGCGCCGTCAGCCCGGTTTTACCGCCGGCTTCGGCCGCCGCGGAGGACTCAATCAGCGCGGTGGCGGCCGGGATGCCGACCCACGGCCCGATGGCCGCGGCAATGGAGTCAACCATAAACGGCCGGTTGATGTGCACCATATTGCCCTCTTCGTCCAGCAGGCCCGCCTCGCCGCCTACCGCCAGAGTGGTTCCCATGGTGGAGAAAAACTCGGAGGCGAAAAAGATAAACAGAAACGGCAGAAAGGCGATATTCAGCGCGCCGAGCATATCGACGTGGCCGAGGACCGGAGTCAGCGAGTGCGGCATGGCGATAAAGCTGGTCGGCAGCCGGGTGACGCCAAACGGGATCCCGACAAGGGTGGCAACGAGGATGGCCCACAGGATCGCGCCCGGAATGCGCCGCGCCTGCAGCGCAATGGCGAGAAACAGGCCGCATAGCGCCACCAGCGCGCCGGGGGAGAGGAAGTCGCCGAGCATCAGGGCGTTGGTTTTTGCATTCGCCAGCACCAGGCCGGCGTTGCGAAAGCCGAGAACCGCCACGAACAGCCCGATGGAGGCGGTGAGCCCCAGCTTGATCGACTGCGGCACCGAGCGGGTCACCACCTCGCGCAGGCCGAATTTGGTCAACAGGAAGAACAGAATCCCGGACCAGCAGGCGATGCCGAGGCCGATTTGCCAGCCGATGCCTTCGCTCCCGGCCAGGGTGACGCCCACCAGCACCGACCCGCCGATACCGGGGCCGACGATAAACGGCAGGTTCGCGTAGAACGCCATCAGCAGCGTGCCGGCGACGAAGACCAGAATGGTTCCGGTAGTGACCGCGCCTTTATCCATTCCGCCGACCGCCAGCAGGCCGGGGATCACCACCAGCAGATAGGCGGCGGCGAGAAAGCCGGTGACCCCCGCCAGGCACTCGGTGCGCAGCGTGCTGCCGCGGGAGTAGAGGGCAAATCGCCGTTCCAGCCAGCGGCCCCGGGTTGATGCAGGAAGCGTGTTGTCAGCCATTATCAGGCTCCGTGGTGATTATTGTTGTTGGTATGCTCCGGGGTTTCCCGGCAGGCTATCAGCGGGTCGACGATCCGGCGGGTGGTGCCGTCGGTCAAACCCAAATCGGTCAAATGCGGCCCGGCGTTGCAGGCGAGGCAGGTCCCCTCGATGGCCTTAAACACCCGGTACGGCGGCTCCCAGTCGGCAATTTCGGCGCTCAGGTCGCGCAGCTCGCGGAACTGGCGCGCCAGCTCCGCCGCCGGCAGGTCGGAAAGCATCCCGGCAATCGGCATGGCGACGTGGGCCAGGATCTCTCCCCGCTGCGCCAGTGCCATGCCGCCGCCGGAGGCGATCAGCCGGTTGGCGGCCCGCGCCATCTCTTCGGCATCTCGCCCGAGCACCACGAGGTTGTGCGAGTCGTGGGAGTAGCTGGTGGCAATCGCCCCGCGCAGCTCGCCCCAGCCCTCAAGCAGGGCAATCTGCGGCGTCGCCTGATGGCGACCGTGGCGGTGCTTGACCCAAATCAGGCTGAAGCCGTCGGGAAGCTGGACTTTGCCGTCGCGGATCTGCACCTCAACTTCTCCCCACTGCGTAAAGCGCGCACCGCGAATATGCCGCAGGCGGGCAACGCCGTGGTGAATACCGCCCACCTTAAGGATAAAGTCGTTGGCGCTCAGCGGCGCAAGCTGCAGAGTCTCCCGCGGCGGCGTGACGCCGGTGGCCGCAGGGATCGGCCGGCACAGCCGCCCGTCCCGGGCAATCAGCTTCCCGGCGACGTAGACCTCGCGCGCCTGCAGCTTATCCAGATCGGGAAACACCACCAGGTCCGCACGGCGGCCGGCGGCAATCAGGCCTAAATCATTGCGCTGCAGACGGATCGCCGCGTTCAGCGTGGCGAAACGCAGGGCATCGGTGGCCGGCAGACCGTGCCCAATCAGCAGGTTGAGCAGGGCGATAATGCCGCCTTTTTCCAGCAGCATATCCGGCGGCACGTCGTCGGTGCAGACGGTGATCTGCGAGGAGAGGTGCGGCAGGGTTTTCAGCGCCTTGACGATATCCTCCAGCAGATAGGGGTGCGAGCCGCGAATCTGCAGCGTCAGGCCGGCGCGCAGCTTTTCCAGCGCGTCCTCCGCCGAGGTGAGCTCATGATCGGAGGTGACGCCGGCGGCGAGATAGGCCTGCAGGTCCGCGCCGTTCAGCCCGCGGGCGTGGCCTTCAATCAGCTTGCCGCTGTTGAGGCCCGCCTGGACTATCTCCTGCATCCGCTCGCTGGCGTGCAGCACGCCGTGCATGTCCATCACTTCCGCCACGCCGCGCACCTCCGGCCACGCCAGCATGGTGGTCATCTCCGCGCCGGCAAAATCGGCGCCGGACATCTCCAGCCCGGGCGTCGACGGGACGCTGGAAGGGGCGGCGACCATCACCTCCAGCGGCAGATTGCGGCTGGCGGCAACGGCGTAGCGCACGCCCTCCACGCCGAGCACGTTGGCCAGCTCGTGCGGATCCCAAAATACCGCCGTTGTTCCCTGGGCGAGGACGATTTCCGCGTAGCGCTCGGGGGGGAGATGGGAGCTTTCGAGATGGACGTGGGTATCCATCAGCCCCGGGGAGAGGTAGGCGCCCTGCAGGTCGCGGGATTCAGCGGCATCGCTACGGCTACCGCACGGGTGGACGCTGGCAATCATCTCGCCGACGATGCCGACGTCGGCGGCGCGGATTTCCCCGGTGACCATATCAACGATCTGTCCTCCGGTGAGTAACAGGTCGAACGGCAATTCGCCCCGGGCGGCCTGCACGGCGCGGCGGCGGTTTTCAGCACTGCTGGACATAACAACTCCGGCACAAGGATAATGGCGTTACTCTAGGGGCACAGCAAACGTTTGCCCAGATGAATAAATTTATCGCCCGATAAGCTCGGGTTATTCTGCCTACTCACCCTCAGCGATGGATAACATGACCGAACCCTGGCAGCGGCTGCCCGCGCTTTCTCTCAAGCAGCTCCAGTATTTTGTTACCCTGGCGCAGCTGCGTCACTTTACCGATACCGCCAACCGGCTGGCCATCAGCCAGCCGGCGCTAAGCAGCGCGCTGCGCCAGGTTGAAGCGGTGCTCGGCGGCAGGCTGGTGAATCGCACCGCCTCTTCGGTCACGCTGACCGAACTGGGCGCGGCGATCCTGCCCCACGCGCAGCGCGTGCTGAGCGTGGCCCAGTTGGCGTTTCAGGATATGCAGCAGATTGTTGAAGCCGGCGGCGACGGCACGGTGCGCATCGGGCTGATGCCGTCGGTCAGCTCGCTGCTTTTTCCCCTGCTGCCGCAGACCCTGGCCGAAACCTTTCCGCGCCTGCGGGTCGAGTTTCACGATCGGGCCAACGACGCGCTGGTGCGCGAGCTGCTGAGCGGGCAGATTGATTTCGCCGTGGGCGCCATCGACAGTTCGATCCCCGCAGAGCTGCAGGTCTATCCGCTGCGCGAGGACCCGTTTGTGGCGGTGCTGCACGGCGACGATCCGCTCGCCGGCCAGCCGCATCTGCCGTGGAAGCTGCTGGCCGGCCGCGATATCGCGGTGTTCTCGAAGGGCAATATCCAGCGGCTGGTGGGGGCGCTGGCGGAGAGCCACCGCCTGATGCTGAATACGCGCTATCAGGTGGACTATATCGAAACGCTGTATGGCCTGGTGCGGTCGCGCCTGGCGATAGCCATTCTTCCCGAGCTCTATACCACCCACTTATGCGATCCGCAGCTGAAGATAGCCCAGCTCCAGCAGCCGGCGCTGAGCCGCACCGTGGCACTGATGCGCGGGCCGCAGACGCTACCGCCGCTGATTGAGTCGAGCTTCGCGTTGCTGCTGAGTTCGCTGCGGGAAGTGAATACCTAATTAGCCGGACAGGGCCTGCGCGAGCGACCTACGGCAGGTGCTTAATCAGCACGTCGACGCTGAGATGGTTAATGTACTCGAGGGAGTGGGAAGCCATCACCCCCAGCAGCCGGTTGCGGTGCCCGGCAATAATCAAATCGATACTGCGCTGATGCACGCACGCTTCGACGTCGGCAAAGCGGCGGGCGGTGACCAGCACCAGCGTCTGCACCGGCAGGGCGACGGTGGTCGCCAGTTCGTTGAGCAGGGCTTTGGCCTGGATAACCTCCTGCGAGACGTCATCATCCATCAGGCAGTCGGAAACGTAGTTCAGCGCCCGATAGTCGGTGCTGATGTGGGCGATGGTTATCTTCATGGCGCTCTCTTCGGCCATTTTAGCCGCGTGCTGAAGCAGCGGAACCCCGTCAATGCTGCTGTTAATCAGCACCAGCGCATGGTGATAAACGGACATAGCCCACCTCGGTTGGTTATCTGCGGAAAACATTATTCCCACTGCTAATCTTGTGCCCGGGTAGCGGCGAAAGCAAATCGATATGTGCGTAAAAAGGGCAGGGAAATCAGGGCGGGAAGCGCAGGGGGGCGGTCGCGGGAAATGGCCAAAAAAATCCCCCGCGACCGGCGGCCTCGGGGGATGATAATCGGCTCAGTTACGGAGTAACGATATTGAACCAGAACTCGAACTTGTCCATGTAGCCCAGCATCTCATCCAGCTTCGCCCCGTTGCCGGTGACCTTCACTTCACCCTTATCTTCAGCCTGTTTCAGCGTTTCTTCTTTCAGGATGATTTTGTTCAGGGTCGCGCGGTCCAGCACGATAGTCGCATCCGCATCTTTCGCTTCGGCCTTAGCGGTGTGGTTCAGCACGCCGTTTTCCAGCTCCAGCTTATATTTGCCGCCGTCGTTGCCGAGGTCGATGTTGAAGACCGCTTTGGCTTTACCGGCTTTCTCACCGTTGATGTGGACTGCCAGATAGTCAAAGAACATTTCCGGGGTCATCGCGCGGACGGTATCCGGGCTGGCGGTGTTCGGCGTTGGGCCTTTCACCACGCCGTTGCGCAGCTCCTGCGCGCCGGTGAGGTAGAAGTTGCGCCACGGACCGGATTCAGCCTGGTAACCCAGCTGCTCCAGAGCATCCGCTTCCAGGTTACGCGCGTCCTGGTTTTGCGGATCGGCGAAGACGATTTTGCTCACCACCTGGGCTACCCAGCGGTAGTTACCCTGGTCATAGTCCTCTTTGGCCTTCTTCATGATGGCGTCGGCGCCGCCCATATAATCAACAAACTTTTTAGCCGCTTCTTCCGGCGGCAGTTCGTCGAGGGTCGCCGGGTTGCCGTCGAACCAACCGAGGTACAGCACGTAGGTGGCCTTCACGTCGTGGCTGACGGAACCGTAGTAGCCGCGGTTGGCCCAGGTATGCGCCAGGCTGTCAGGCAGCTTGAATTTGGCGGCAATTTCGTCGCGGGTCAGCCCTTCGTTAGCCATGCGCAGGGTCTGGTCGTTGATGTAACGATAGAGGTCACGCTGGCTCTTCAGCAGGTTGACGACGTTTTCGTTGCCCCAGGTCGGCCAGTGGTGCTGAGCCATGATGATCTCAGCTTTGTCGCCCCAGCGAACGATCGCTTCGTTGATATATTTCGACCACGGCAGCGGCTCGCGGATTTTGGCCCCGCGCAGGGAGTAGGTGTTGTGCAGGGTATGGGTGACGTCTTCCGCCGCTTCGATGAGCTTCTTCTCTTCGATATACCACAGCATTTCAGACGGTGCTTCAGAGCCCGGCGCCAGCATGAAATCATAGGTCAGTCCGTCGATAACCTCTTTCTGGCCGTCTTTTTCAATGATGTTGGTCGGAGCAATCAGGGTCACGGTGCCGGCAGAGGTGGTGGTGCCCAGCCCTGCGCCTACCTGGCCGGTGGCTTCCGGCTTCAGCAGGTTGCCGTACATATAGCTGGCGCGACGGCTCATGACGTTACCGGCCATGATGTTTTCCGCCACGGCGGCCTCCATAAAGCCGGCCGGCGCATAGACTTTCACTTTGCCCGACTTCACGTCGGCTTCATCAATGACGCCGCGTACGCCGCCGTAGTGGTCAACGTGGCTGTGGGTGTAGATAACGGCCACCACCGGCTTTTGGCCGCGGTTTTTGTAGTACAGGTCCATGCCCACTTTCGCGGTTTCAGCTGACACCAGCGGGTCAACGACGGTAATGCCTTCTTTACCTTCGATGATGGTCATGTTGGAGAGATCGAGATTGCGGATCTGATAGACGCCTTCGGTCACTTCAAACAGGCCGCTGATGTTAATCAGCTGAGACTGACGCCACAGGCTCGGGTTGACGGTATCCGGCGCCTTTTCCCCTTCTTTGATGAAGGCGTACTGCTGAGGATTCCAGACGACGTTGCCCTGCTCGCCTTTGATGACATCGCCAGGCAGAGCGGCAATAAAGCCTTTGTGCGCGTTGCTAAAATCGGCGTTGTCGGAGAAGGGCAGCTGGTTGTAAAGAGCGTCGTTTGCCTGTTTGGTGGCGGCGGTCGCTTCTTTAGGGGAGGTATCAGCCCAGGCGGAAAGGGCGCAGGTCGATAGCACCCCGGCTAGCGCCATTCCCTTTACTATTGGTGTCAATTTCATTGGAATCCTCATCATTTTCGGTGATTCACTCGGTAATATCGATGTGGCAACGGGTTACACCTTGTAACACTTCTTGAAAGGATAATCACTTGTTTCAAAAGGGCCAATATTTGGTTATATAAATCTTCATTTAGTTAATAAATTACTACTTTAGTACTAGATTTGTTGGAGGGTATTTGTAATCCGGTTAATTGACGCTGTAGGTTCGACGGGCAGACCCTTATTTGCCAGTTGCCGTAAACGCGATGCTTAACCTCCGTTCGATGACCTGATGCGCCATCTGGATTTCAGCTCGCCGGCCTTGCCGATGTTGTTGAATCATGCTTGCCTCGCCGGGCGATTTTTATCGCTTGTTTGTCGCGTCTCTGGCTGGCATTATTCTGTTCTGTGATTATCCTGGAACTAATCACAAGTACTTGATTTTGAATTAAATGACTCGGGGTGCCCTTCCTTGTGAAGGCTGAGAAAAACCCGTACCACCTGATCTGGATAATGCCAGCGTAGGGAAGTCAGAGACCACAAGGTCGTTGCTTCTTCATCGCCTGGCTGGAGCAAACGATGCAAGCTGAGCCACTGAACCCCGCGCATATCGCGCATCTGCGACATCTTTTTCGCCGCCACTCCCCCCTTATTCACTGCATGACCAACGACGTGGTGCAGACGTTCACCGCCAACGTCCTGCTGGCGATTGGCGCTTCCCCCGCGATGGTAATTGACCCGCAGGAGGCCAGCCAGTTTGCCGCCATCGCCGATGCGCTGCTGATTAACGTCGGCACCTTAACCGTCGATCGCGCCGACGCCATGCGCGCGGCCGTCTCCAGCGCGCAGCGGGCGGGCAAGCCGTGGGTGCTGGACCCGGTTGCGGTCGGCGCGCTCACGCTGCGCAGCGAATTCTGTCGTGACCTGCTAACCCTGCAGCCGGCCGCCGTTCGCGGCAACGCCTCGGAAATTATGGCCCTGGCGGGGATGAGCGGCGGCGGGCGCGGAGTCGATACTACCGATACCGCGGCGGCGGCGCTGCCGGCTGCCCGGGCGCTGGCGCGTCAGCTGAATACGGTGGTGGCGGTGACCGGCGAGGTGGATTACGTCACCGACGGCCAGCGCACGCGCGCCGTCAGCGGCGGCGATCCCCTGATGACCCGGGTTGTTGGCACCGGCTGCGCCCTGTCTGCGGTAGTTGCCGCCAGTACGGCGCTGCCCGGCGACCGGCTGGAAAACGTCGCAGCGGCCTGCGGCCTGATGAAGCTGGCGGGCGGGCGGGCCGCTCGTCAGGGTGGTCCGGGCAGCTTTACCCCGGCGTTCCTTGATGCGCTCTACGGGGAGGGCGAGCAATGAAGCGAATCAATGCCTTAACGATTGCCGGCACCGATCCTAGCGGCGGCGCGGGAATTCAGGCCGATCTTAAAACCTTCTCCGCCCTTGGGGCCTACGGCTGCTCGGTGATCACCGCGCTGGTGGCGCAGAATACCCGCGGCGTGCAGTCGGTGTACCGCATCGAGCCTGACTTTGTTGCCGCCCAGCTGGACTCGGTGTTCAGCGACGTCCGTATCGATACCACCAAGATTGGCATGCTGGCGGAGACGGACATCGTCGAGGCTGTGGCGGAGCGGCTGGCGCGCTATCGGATCGCCAACGTGGTGCTGGATACGGTGATGCTGGCGAAAAGCGGCGATCCTCTGCTGTCAGCGTCGGCGGTGGCGACGCTGCGCACCCGGCTGCTGCCGCAGGTTTCGCTGATAACGCCTAATCTGCCGGAGGCCGCGGCGCTGCTGGATGCGCCGCACGCGTGCAATGAAAAAGAGATGCTCGAGCAGGGCCGGGCGCTGCTGGCGCTGGGCTGCGGGGCGGTGCTGATGAAGGGCGGTCATCTCGATGATGCCGAAAGCCCGGACTGGCTCTTTAGCGCCGAAGGCGAGCAGCGCTTCACCGCCCCGCGGATCCTCACCAAAAATACCCACGGCACCGGCTGTACGCTCTCCGCCGCGCTGGCCGCGCTGCGCCCGCGCTACGGCGACTGGGGGCAAACGGTCGCCGAGGCCAAAGGCTGGCTCTCCGCGGCGCTGGCGCAGGCGGATTCGCTGGAGGTGGGGCAGGGGATTGGCCCGGTGCATCATTTCCACGCCTGGTGGTAAGCCTGATATACTGACGCCAGATTTCAGTCAGGAAAAGACAAATGGAACAGGCGCATACCCGGTTGATTCACCAGCTCGTTGAACGCATGGCCGCGAAGGATAACGCGCCGCTGTACATCAGGTTTGCCGACACCATCAAAGACGCCGTGCGCAGCGGCTGGCTGGAAAACGGCAATATCCTGCCCGGCGAGCGCGATTTGAGCCAGCTCACCGGCGTATCGCGCATCACCGTGCGCAAGGCGCTGCGGACGCTGGAAGATGAGGGCGTGGTCACCCGCGCCCAGGGCTACGGCACCCGGGTTAACAATATTTTCGAGTATTCGCTGAAGGAGGCGCGCGGCTTTACCCAGCAGGTTGTGCTGCGCGGCAAAAAGCCCGACACCCTGTGGGTCAACAAGCGGATCGTCAAATGCCCGGAGGAGGTCGCGCAGCAGTTGGCGATTGCCGCCGGCAGCGACGTGTTTATGCTCAAGCGCATCCGCTACGTGGATGACGCGGCGGTATCGCTCGAGGAGTCGTGGGTGCCCGCGCACCTTATCCACGACGTCGAGGCGATCAGCGTCTCGCTGTACGACTACTTCCGCAGCCAGCAGATCCTACCCCAGCGCACCCGCTCCCGGGTCAGCGCCCGCATGCCGGATGCCGAGTTTCAGTCGCATATTCAGATGGATAGCGCGATCCCGGTGCTGGTGATCAAGCAGGTTGCCCTCGATCAGCACCAGCACCCTATCGAATACAGCATTAGCTACTGCCGCAGCGATCTATACGTCTTTGTGTGCGAGGAGTAGGGTTTCGCGATCCGGGGCGCAGTCGCCGCCCCGATGATTGACCACCCATGCCGCCACCGCATTCCCCAGCGTCACCGCCTCCTGCAGGCTCCAGCCGGCGGCAAGTCCGGCCAGGGTGCCGCCCGCATGGCTGTCCCCGGCGCCGATGGTATCGACCACCGTCGCCGGGAAGGCCGCGACCTCTGCGCAGGTCTGCGGGCTGAAATACCACGCGCCTTCTTTATCCAGGCGGACGATCAGCGGAGCGCCGTACTTATTCAGCCATTCGGCGCCGAACTCGCTCACCTCGGCGGGGAAGCCGTTGGCCTCGGCGGCAATCAGCGCCTCCTGACGATTTACGGAGACCAGCGGCTTCAGCGCCATCAGGCGCGCCATTAATGCCTCGGGGATATCGGCAATGCGCGGACCAAAGTCGATAAACGGCGTGGCGTCACGCTGCTTCTCCAGCCACGCCACCAGCCGCTCGCCGCTGGCGGAGGCCAACTGGTAGCCGGAAAGATAGACCAGGCCGTTGGGCCCGGCGCTGAGCGGCGTGAGCCAGTCGTCGCACCACTGGTTTTCGACGCCGCTGAAGGACATAAACGTGCGCTCCCCATCCGGCTCCACCAGCGCCAGGCACCAGCCGTTGTCACCGCTGGCGCGGGTGATAACGCTGGTTATCCCCTCCTGCGCCAGGCGGCTGCGGATGATTTCTGCCCACACGCCTTCGCCGACCGGCAGGGCGTTTTGCGCCGCGATGCCCAGCCTTTTTAGCGCCAGCGCAATATTCAGGGCGCAGCCGCCGACGTTGACGCTCTGCTGCTGCAACTCGATATCGCAGCCGCGCCACGGCAGGGCGTAGGCGTCGGCAATGACGTCGATCACCGCGGCCCCGATAACCGTCACCGGCCTGACGGCGGTGAGGGTGGCGAGCTTATCGCTCAGCTGGCGGCTATTCATTGCGCCTCCCGCTGCTGGCGGTAACGGCCGAGAGCGTCGGCATAGCGCGTAAAGTCGAGCCTATTGACCTCATCCAGACGCGCTTTGAGCCGGCTATCGATGGCCGATATGCCGTTGAGTGCCCCGCAGATGGCGGTGGCCATCGCGCCGATGGTATCGGTATCGCCGCCAAGGTTGGCGCAAAGCACGGCGCAGCGGTTAGGGTCGGTTCCGGCAAGCTCAACCATCGCCACGGCGCAGGGCACGGATTCGATGGTGCTGGTTCCGGCCCCCACCAGTTGATAAAGCTGCTCGCAGGCGGACTCGACTCCGCCCGCGCTGCGAACGGTGCGCAGCGCCAGCTCAATGCGCAGGGCCAGCGAGGCGCTAAAGGTCGTGGTGCGCTGCTGCTGGGCGTGCCCGGCAATGGCCGGCAGCGCATCGGCGATGGCGGACCAGCCTGCGCCGTCAACGGCGCGCGAGATGGCCCAGGCGATGACCGTCGCACCGGCGATGGCTAAATCAGATTTATGCGTCGGGCTGGAGGCGGCGGCGACCTCGTGAATAAAGGCGTCGAGGTCGCCGGTCGGCAGCAGGCATCCCAGTGGCGAGGCGCGCATGGCCGCGCCGTTGGTCACTCCGTTATTCTCCAGCGCGCTCACCGGCGTGCCGCTGCGAATAGCCTTTAAGGCGATTTTTGACGTCGGACCGAGGACGTTCTTATTAAAGGCGTCAAACTCCTCCGCCCAGAGCAGGATGTGGCGGCCGATGGTATCAGGATCAATCCGCCCGTCGCACTCGATGATGGCATCGGCGAGGCACAGGGCCATCGAGGTGTCGTCGGTGAACTCGGCCTCGGCAAAGTAACAGGCGGCATTATTCTCAGCCGGTCCGGGCAGAAAACGGTCGATCCAGCCAAAATGGGCCTTCACCCGCGATCTTGGCCATAGCTCCGACGGCATGCCCATCGCATCCCCTAACGCCTGCCCGTAAAGGGCTCCGAGAATACGTTCTGCTTTCATTTGACTTCCTCTTGTGTAAGCGCAGCGTTTTGCGCATCGATGTCAATGGTGGTGATCTCCTTATCCGACTCGCGGAAGAACACCATGAACAGGACGGCGATAACGGCAATCATTATGGCGCCGAACGTCCACATCCCAGCCCAGTTAAAGGTATGGCCGTTAACCGGCGTCGGGTAGGCAAACATTTTCTCCATCATCACGCCGCCGAGGCGGTAGCCCAGCAGGCTGCCGAACCCCTGACAGCAGAGGGTGATTAACCCCTGGGCGGCGTTGCGCATCGCCACCGGCGCCTTTTTATCGACGTAGATATAGGCGGTGACGTAATAGAAGTCGTAGCTGACGCCGTGCAGCAGAATACCGAGGAACATCAGCGTATAGGTGAAATAGTTATCTGCCGCGCCGTAGACGAAAAAGCCGTAGCGGATGGCGGCGGTAATAAGACCAAGCAATAGAACCTTTTTAATACCAAAGCGCCTGGTGAAGAACGGCAGCGCCAGCATAAAGAAGATTTCAGAAAACTGGCCGAGGGTCATCCAGCCGGTGGCATTTTTCATCCCCGATTCGCTGAGATAGCCGTTGGCAAAGATGTAATAGAAAGCCAGCGGCATGGCGAAGAGGAACGAACAGAAGAAAAAGACGAGGAAGTTCCTGTCGCGCAGCATGATCAGCGCGTCCAGCCCCAGCATCACCTTCAGGCTCAGTTTGCCGGTACTCTTCGGCGGCGTATCCGGCAGGCACAGCGCAAAAATCCCCAGCACCAGCGAGCTCCCCGCGGCGATCAGCAGCGGTACGTTAGTGGGCGAGATATCGCTCAGACCGAGCATTCCCGGCAAGAAGCCGCACACCAGGCCGGATCCGATCCAGCCGATGGTCCCCATTACCCGAATACGCGGGAAATCGCTCTCGACGTCGGCAACGTTGGAAAAGGCGATGCTGTTGGTTAGGGCAATGGTCGGCATGTAGGTGAGCGAGTAGGCCAGCAGCAGCGGGAAGAAGCCGCTGAAGGTGGTCTGCTGCGCGGCGAAGTACATCAGTATCGCCCCGGCGAACATCAGAATCGCCAGCACTTTTTGCGCGGAGAAGAAGCGATCCGTCAGCGAGCCGACCAGCACCGGGGAGAGAATGGCGGCGATGGCGGTACAGGCATAGGACCAGCCAATTTCGCCGGCGCTAAAGCCGCTTTTACTTAGCCACAGCCACAGGGGAACAAACCACGCTCCCCAGATAAACCACTCAACGAACATCATGAACGACAGCTTTGCTGTAGTTTTCATTTGGAGATCCTTCATGACAGGTAAGGTACGTATTGAGAGTACCACTTGATAATACCTTTGAAATACCATTGAGCCGATTGTTTGAGCAAGCTAACACTTTTTCGTATCTGAATCGTGCCAGCAGAAGTTGCTGAAAAAATGCGATCCCGGCTGGAAAATCTGCTAAGTCGGTACCAGGCTTAACCTGCCCAAAAAAGTTGGGTCAGGAAAATTGACGCCGGCCGCGGCCGGCCTTACGGGAGTTATTGCTATGACTGATATTACGCAGTTGCTTGGCAAAGATGCCGATAGCCTGTTACAGCACCGTTGTATGACTATTCCAGCCGATCAGCTCTACTTACCGGGATCGGATTACGTTGACCGGGTGATGGTTGATAACAATCGTCCGCCGGCGGTGCTGCGTAATATGCAGACCCTGTACAACACGGGGCGCCTGGCCGGCACCGGCTACCTGTCGATCCTGCCGGTTGACCAGGGCGTGGAGCACTCGGCGGGCGCCTCTTTTGCCGCCAACCCGCTGTACTTCGATCCGAAAAATATCGTTGAGCTGGCGATTGAAGCCGGCTGTAACTGCGTGGCGTCAACCTACGGCGTGCTGGCCTCGGTATCGCGCCGCTACGCGCACCGCATTCCGTTCCTCGTTAAGTTGAACCACAACGAAACCCTGAGCTACCCTAACACCTTCGACCAGACGCTGTACGCCAGCGTTGAGCAGGCCTTTAATATGGGTGCGGTGGCGGTGGGCGCGACCATCTATTTCGGTTCCGAAGAGTCGCGGCGCCAGATCGAAGAGATCTCCGTGGCGTTCGAGCGCGCGCACGAGTTGGGGCTGGTTACCGTGCTGTGGGCCTACCTGCGCAATCCGGCATTTAAGAAAGATGGCGTCGATTATCACGTCTCCGCCGACCTGACCGGGCAGGCTAACCACCTGGCGGCGACCATTGGTGCGGATATCGTGAAGCAGAAAATGGCGGAGAATAACGGCGGCTATAAGGCGGTTAACTTCGGTTATACCGACGACCGCGTCTACAGCAAGCTGACCACCGACAACCCGATCGATCTGGTTCGCTACCAGCTGGCGAACTGCTATATGGGGCGGGCGGGGCTGATTAACTCCGGCGGCGCGGCAGGAGGCGAAACGGACCTGAGCGATGCCGTGCGTACGGCGGTCATCAACAAGCGCGCCGGCGGCATGGGGCTGATCCTCGGACGTAAAGCCTTCAAAAAATCGATGGCCGACGGCGTGAAGCTGATCAACGCCGTGCAGGACGTCTATCTCGACGGCAAGGTAACCATAGCCTAGGCATGTCTTTTGTGTCTCTGAACGTTTTTTTATCGTATGTTCATTGCTGTGAAGATGTCGGCTGAGGGCCGTGATTTCGATCGGATTCGATGCCTTTTTGTCCCTGAACGTCGTTTATCGAAAGTTCGGAAGCCAGCTGAAACTGCCGGTGTTGTCGGCCTCAAAATCGCTGAGACGCTGGCGGCAGGCCGGGGCAGCCCGCATGGATGCGGGCTGAGGGCCGTGATTTACAAGGACGTTACCTCGGCCCGACCCGACAGCCTGACGGCATCGGTCGAAGGGACCGCGCAGCGGCGATTTTGGCTGGCCGGAGCCCGGGGGTACAGGGGGCGGCGGCGATGGGCCGCCCCCTGTGCGCTCCCTGCGCTTTGGGAAACATAGGGCAGGGAAACCGCCGGGGAGCGCAACATCCTGCGCAGCAAGAAAATATCCTCCGTCACCGCAACAATGCTGGCCGGAGCCCCCTGTGCGCTCCCTGCGCTTTGGGAAACATAGGGGCAGGGAAACCGCCGGGGAGCGCAACATCCTGCGCAGCAAGAAAATATCCGCCGTCACCGTAACAATGCTGGCCGGAGCCCCCTGTGCGCTCCCTGCGCTTTGGGAAACATAGGGGCAGGGAAACCGCCGGGGAGCGCAACATCCTGCGCAGCAAGAAAATATCCTCCGTCACCGCAACAATGCTGGCCGGAGCCCCCTGTGCGCTCCCTGCGCTTTGGGAAACATAGGGGCAGGGAAACCGCCGGGGAGCGCAACATCCTGCGCAGCAAGAAAATATCCTCCGTCACCGCAACAATGCTGGCCGGAGCCCCCTGTGCGCTCCCTGCGCTTTGGGAAACATAGGGGCAGGGAAACCGCCGGGGAGCGCAACATCCTGCGCAGCAAGAAAATATCCTCCGTCACCGCAACAATGCTGGCCGGAGCCCCCTGTGCGCTCCCTGCGCTTTGGGAAACATAGGGGCAGGGAAACCGCGGGGAGCGCAACATCCTGCGCAGCAAGAAAATATTCTCCGCCGTGGCTACCGCCAAACCTCAGGGAGCCAGACCGGCTCCCCCTTCAAATCCACCGAACGGCACCCGCCGCTACTCCCTTATCAGCCTTGCCGTCTTCTGCAAAGCCAAATAAGCCTCATAGCGACGCTGGTGAACCGCCTGATACTGCGTCGCGCTGTCATAGGTCTTATCCACCCGGGTAAACCGCTTCATCGCCTCCGGCAGCGACGCGCATACCCCGCCGGCGACGGCGCCAAGAATCGCCGAA
This sequence comes from Klebsiella sp. 18074, assembly GCF_902705905.1. NCBI lineage: Bacteria > Pseudomonadati > Pseudomonadota > Gammaproteobacteria > Enterobacterales > Enterobacteriaceae > Klebsiella > Klebsiella sp. 18074. The sequence goes on from NZ_CACSIS010000024.1 coordinate 56,035, forward strand.
CCCAACAGCACCGGCTCGCTGCACTCGGTGCTCATCACCGGGATCCCGCAGGTATCGGCCAGCAGCTGGCGAACCAGCGGATGCTGCCCCGCGCCGCCGCTAATCACGATATTCTCGCTGCGCACGCCGCAGGCCTCCTGGGCATCAAGGATCTGCCGCAGGCCGTAGCCGATACCGCACAGCCCGGCCACGTACAGCGCCAGCAGATTATCAATATCCCCCTCCATTCCCAGCCCGGCAACGATCGCCCTGGCGCCAGGATCCGCCAGCGGCGCGCGGTTGCCTAAGAATTCGGGCACCACGTGCAGGCCGGCGGCGAGGTGTACCGCCTCGGAGGGTCTCTCCAGGCGGGCCAGTACCCGGTCCGCGAGATAGACCGGCAGCGGCAGCCCGGCCTCCTGCGCCAGCTGGCGGGCCTCGTGCGCCGCCGGATGGAAGCTCAGCAGCCGGTCGATAGCGGCGCCGGCCGCGCTCTGACCGCCTTCATTAAGCCAGAACCCCGGCACCATTGCCGAATAGTACGGACCCCAGACGCCGGGTACGAAGATGGCCTCCTGCGAAGTGGTCATGGTGCAGGAGGAGGTGCCGAAGACGTAGGCCATATTGCTGAGCGCGCCGTCGAGCACTCCGACGGTGCCGATGCCGCCGGCGTGGGCGTCAATCATGCCAACCGCCACCGGCGTTCCGATGGGCAGGCCCATCTGCCGAGCGGCGACGGCGGTAAGGCCGCTGCCGCAGGGCGTTCCCGGATCGACAATGCGCTGGCCGATGCGCGCAAAGTTCTCGTCCGCCAGCTCGGCGAGCCCAATCTGGCGGAAGTAGTCGGCATCCCAGCGCTGCTCGTGGGCCAGGTAGGTCCATTTACAGGTGACGGTACAGACCGAGCGGGCCTCGTCGCCGGTGGCGCGCCAGGTCAGGTAGTCCGCGAGGTCAAAAAAGTGTCGCGCCTGCCGATAAGTCTGCGGGCGGTTCTCCTTCAGCCACAGTATCTTCGGCGTCTCCATCTCCGGCGAGATAATGCCGCCGACGTACTGCAGCACCGGGTGGCGGGTGGCGTTAATCTTTTCCGCCTGCCCGGTGGCGCGGTGGTCCATCCAGACGATAATGTCGCGGTTAGGGTCTTCTGAAGGGCCCACCGCCAGCGGTGCGTCGTTTTCACCGACCACCACCAGCGAACAGGTGGCGTCGAAGCCAATGCCCGCAACCGAGTCCGGCGCGGTGCCGGCGCGCGCGATGGCGGTTTTAATACAATCGCACACCGCCTGCCAAATCTCGCTGCTGGATTGTTCAACCATGCTGCCCGCGCTGCGAAAGAGGGTAATCTCCCGCGTCGCGTGGGCGAGCAGTTCACCATTGAGGTTGAAAATGCCCGCCCGCACGCTGCCCGAGCCGACATCGACGCCAATAATGGTTGGTGTATCGCAGTTCATAGAGCCATCCTTTAGCCAGCCTGATTGAAGAGTTAGAGATCCACGCTGTTAGGCAGGATAACGAGGTCGCGTACGGTGACGTTCTTCGAGCGGGTCACCATAAACAGCACGGATTCAGCCACCTCAATCGGCTGCATCAGGCTGCCGTTGGCCAGCGCTTCTTCCATTTTTTCTTTCGGCCAGTCGTCAAGCAAGGCGGTTACCACCGGGCCAGGCAGGACCGCGCCGACGCGTACGCCGTACTGCGACACCTGACGGCGGGTAGTGTGCACGAAGGCCTGAACCGCGAATTTCGAGGCGGTGTAGATAGGCTCCCAGATAACCGGCACCACTCCGGCTATGGAGCTGGTGAAGATGATATCGCCGGACTTTTGCGCGATCAGGTGCGGCAGTACGCTGCGCACGCAGCGGAAGGCGGCGTTGGTGTTGAGATGCAGCACGCGATCCCACACGTCCGGATCGCCTTCGGCCACCGGCCCGCCGATATAGGCGCCGGCGTTGGCGTGGAAGATATCCAGCCCGCCCGCCAGCTTAAGGATGCCGGGCAGAATATTATCGACCTGTTCGCCCTGCATCAGATCCACCTGCAGGGCAAAGGCGTTTTCGCCCAGTTCGGCCACAATCTTATTTAGCTTTTCGCCTTCGCGGTCGATCAGCACCACCTTCGCGCCCGCCGAGAGCAGGGTTTTGGCGCATTCAAGGCCGATTCCGGAAGCCGCGCCGGTCACCGCAGCGACTTTACCATTGAGAGAAGTATTCATAGAGGATACAGAGTGGTTCATTTTATAATCCTTCACCGAGTCTATTTTGGTAAATCGATCTGGCCCGCAATAAGCCGGGACCAGCGTTGGAGTCAGGCACTAAATCTTGCTAAGATTTTGAATATCAGCATCATTTATTTATATACGCTGGATACTGAGCGGCGTGCGACCTGGCGCGCCGGGGAGCATAGTGGTAGCTCAATCGATGAAGCTAATGTGCGCCAGCTTCATCGATTGAGCAAGTGGGTAAATTAACAGCGAAATGAATTTGTGACGCAAGTTGGGAAAATGAAAAAAATCACTATCTACGATCTGGCGGAATTATCCGGCGTCTCGGCAAGCGCGGTCAGCGCGATCCTCAACGGCAACTGGAAAAAGCGCCGTATTAGCGCGAAGCTGGCGGAGAAGGTTACCCGGATTGCCGAAGAGCAGGGCTATGCGATCAACCGCCAGGCCAGCATGCTGCGCAGTAAAAAATCCCATGTGATCGGCATGATCGTCCCTAAATATGATAACCGCTACTTCGGATCGGTGGCGGAAAGCTTTGAAGAGATGGCGCGCGAGCGCGGCCTGCTGCCGATTATTACCTGTACCCGTCGACGCCCGGAGCTGGAGATTGAAGCCGTGAAGGCGATGCTCTCATGGCAGGTGGACTGGGTGGTGGCGACCGGGGCGACCAACCCGGACAAAATTACCGAGCTGTGCCAGCAGGCGGGCGTGCCCAGCATCAACCTTGACCTACCGGGCACCATTGCGCCGTCGGTGATTTCCGATAACTACGCCGGGGCACGGGCGTTGACCGATAAAATCCTCGACAACAGCCTGCGCCGGCACGGCAGCCTGGCGCCGCTGACCTTCGTCGGCGGACGCAGCAGCGACCACAACACCCTTGAGCGCCTGCGCGGCTTTCACGACGCGCATAGGGGGCGCGGCCTGAGCGTGCCGGCGGAAAATATTCTCGCCCCCGGCTACTCGAAAGGCAAAGTTGAGGCCAGCATGCAGGCCCGCTTTGGCGCGCCGGATGAGCATCTGCAGGGTTTCTTCGTCAACTCCACCATCTCGCTTGAAGGGGTCGTCCGCTGGCTGGCCCAGCGGGGCCTGACCGGCACCGGGCAGCCGCCGATGGGCTGCTTCGACTGGGATCCCTTCGTCTACCTGCTGGGGCACGATATCGACATGGTTCAGCAGAACGTGCCGGCGATGCTCGAGGCGGTGTTCGGCATTATCGATTCCGGCGATGCCGCTAAGCAGCTGATCGAAATTCCGCCGCTGCTGATCGGCAGCCGGGAGCTTATCTGAGCGCGGCGCGGGCGCTAGCGCGTTAGCAGCCAGCGGGCGGTGTGTTCATCGGTCACCAGACCGTTGATCCAGCCGCCTTTCAGCGCCGCCAGAATGGCCGGACGCTTATATTCGCCGCAGGCTACCGCAATGCGCGGGCAGCGGTTGTGGCGGATATCGTAGCTGGTGATCATCTGGTTGATATTGCTCTCCACCACGCCGCCTTCGGCATCAATAAAGCGGCCGAGGATCTCGCCGATCCCGCCCTGCGCCGTCAGCTCGTCAAGCTGCGCCTGATTAATAAATCCGTCCTTGAAGATCGGACTTTGGGTACCCAGCGGGCCGATGCCGACGAAAATCACGTCCGCCTGCTGCGCGACGCCCGACACGCTCTGAAACAGCCGGCTGGTGCACCACATCCGGTGCTCATCCGCCGTTTGCGCGTAGCGCGGCGCCGGCCACTGGTAATATTTGGCCTGAATTTTCCGCGCCAGCAGCAGGGGAACGTCGTCGTAGTAGTTGCACTGCCCGTCGGCATCCATCGCGCTTATCAGCGCCACGCAGCGGGTGTTGAGGCTATCGAAATCGATGCGCTGCATGGTTTTTTTCAGCGTCAGCCCGGAGCCAATGCCGATGATTTTGGCCTTATCGTCCTGCAGATAGCGGGCCATCAGCTGGTAGCAGCCGAACGAAACGCTGTCGAGGGTGCTCTCCTCGCTGTAGGCCGGGACGATATTGCAGTCGATAAGCTGATATTTTTCCTGCAGCAGCTGGGCGTAGTCGAGGCAGTTTGCTACCGGATGATGTAGCCCAATAGAGACGATACCTTCCTCTTTCGCCGCGGCAATCAGCCGCTGGACCACCGGCCTTGAGGTGCCGAGCTGGCTGGCGATCTCGCTCTGATTCTGGCCAGCAATGTAGTACATCCACGCGGCGCGGACCTTCTGGTCCAGCCTGATGTCATCTTCTTTACTCACGGTTCCCTGCCTTAAGTTGGCGGCCGTGGCGATAAGCATGTCTTTTCGCGGGCCCGCTAATTTTGACTGTTAGCAGCATTTTGGCTGCGGCTCAGAAAACAGGCAAGCTTTTGCTCTGATTTGGTCATTTGTAATTTGTTTGGGTAATTGCTCTTTTGTGATCTATGGCTCTTAATTAGGTCAAATGATCATCTACAGTGAGCCACATCACTCAAGGAGATCAGAATATGAATCAGCAATACACATGGCTTCACATCGGTTTGGGTTCTTTTCACCGTGCGCATCAGGCGTGGTACCTGCATCGCCTGATCGCCAGCGGCGATAAGCGCTGGCATATCGCCGCTGGCAACATTCGCGACGATGCCGAGCAGGTGGTGCAGGCGCTGGCCGCGCAGGGCGGACGCTACGTGCTGGAGACCGTCAGCCCGGAAGGCGAGCGCGAATATGAAGAAATTACCTCTATCCAGAAGCTGCTGGCGTGGCAGAAGGGGCTGCAGCCGCTGATTGACGAAGGGGCCAACCCGCAGACTAAAGTGATTGCCTTCACCGTTACCGAAGGGGGCTACTACCTCAACACCGGCCATCGTCTGGAGACCAGCAACCCCGATCTGCTTGCCGACCTGCAGGGCGACTGCAAGACCATTTACGGCACCATCGCGCGTATCCTGGAAAAGCGCATGGCGGATAACGCCGGGCCGCTGACCCTGCTGAACTGCGATAACGTCCGCCACAACGGCGAGCGCTTTCACGACGGGCTGGTGGAGTTCCTGCAGCTAACCGGCAGGCAGGCGCTGGTCGAGTGGCTGGCGGCGAATGCGAACTGCCCGAACACCATGGTTGACCGCATCACGCCGCGCCCGGCAGCGGATCTGCCGGCGCGCATCAAAGCGCAAACCGGGATTGACGATAAGGCGCCGGTAATGGGCGAAAGCTTCATTCAGTGGGTAGTGGAGGATAATTTCCGCGCCGAACGGCCGAATCTGGAAGCCGTTGGCGTTGAGATGGTGGACTCGGTTATCCCTTACGAAGAGGCGAAAATCCGCGTTCTCAACGCCTCGCACAGCTGCATCGCCTGGGCGGGCACCCTGATCGGCCAGCGCTATATCCACGAAAGCACGCTGACCGGGTTCATCTACGCCATTGCCGATCGCTACGTCACCGAAGACGTGATCCCGTGCCTCGGCGATAACGGTATTGACCTCGCGACCTATCGCGACGTGGTGCTCAAGCGCTTTACCAACCCCTACATCCAGGACACCAATCAGCGGGTGGCGGCGGACGGCTTCTCAAAAATCCCGGCGATGATCGCTCCGACCCTGCAGGAGTGCTATCAGCGCGGTGCGCGTCCGGAGGCGACGGCGATGCTCCCGGCGCTGTTCTTCGTCTTTATGGAGCAGTGGCATAAGGGAACGCTGCCGTATCAATACCAGGACGGGATCCTCGACGCGCAGGCGGTGCACGAGATGTTCGAAGCCAGCGACCCGATCGCCGTCTACGCCAAAGACCGGGCGCTGTTCGGCGCGCTGGCGGAGAACGAGGACTTCCTGGCGCTGCTGCGCGAGAAGATTGCCGCAGTTTATACGCTGATTAAGTAAGAGGTGGCTATGTACTTAGGGATCGATCTTGGCACGTCGGAAGTGAAAGCGCTGGTCATTGACGAGAACAACGACGTCGTCGCCAGCCATAGCGCGCCGCTGAGCATTCAGCGGCCCCATCCTCACTGGTCAGAACAGGCGCCGCAGGCGTGGTGGGAAGCCACGGAATATCTGATGACCACCCTGCGGGAAAAGTGCGGCCCTCACTGGTCGGCCATCAAGGCGATTGGCCTTTCGGGGCAGATGCACGGCGCGGTGCTGCTGGACGAGCGCGGGGAGGTGATCCGCCCGGCCATCCTGTGGAACGACACCCGCTGCGCCGACGAGTGCCGCGAGCTGGAGGAGATGGCCCCCGAGCTGCACCAGGTGGCGGGAAACCTGGCGATGCCCGGCTTTACCGCGCCAAAGCTGCTGTGGGTGCGCCGCCACGAGCCGGCCAACTTCCAGCGCACGGCGACGGTGATGCTGCCGAAGGACTATCTGCGCTACCGGATGACCGGCCGCAAAATCTCCGATATGTCGGACGCCGCCGGGACGCTGTGGCTGGACGTGGCGAAGCGCGACTGGTCCGATGCGCTGCTGGACAAGTGCGGCCTGTCGCGCAGCCATATGCCGACGCTGGTCGAAGGCTGCGAGGTTTCAGCAACCCTCGATCCGCAGGTGGCGGAGCGCTGGGGGCTGAACGCGTCGGTGGTGGTGGCTGGCGGCGGGGGCGATAACGCGGTCAGCGCCATTGGCGTTGGGGCGGTCTCGCCGGGCGATGCCTTTATCTCTCTCGGGACCTCCGGCGTGCTGTTCGTGGTGACCGACGCCTATCGTCCGGCGCCGCAGTCGGCGGTTCACGCCTTCTGCCACGTGCTGCCGAACCTGTGGCACCAGATGAGCGTCATGCTCAGCGCCGCCAGCTGCCTGCAGTGGTTCTGCCGTCTCACCAGCACCACCGAGGTCGCTCTGCTGGAGGAGATTGCCCAGCTCAGCGAGGAGGAGAAAGCCAGTGCGCCGTTCTTCCTGCCGTACCTTTCCGGCGAACGCACCCCGCATAACGACCCCGATGCCCGGGGGATGTTTTGGGGGATGACGCACTCCAGCCTGCGCGCGCAGCTGGGTTACGCGGTGCTGGAGGGCGTGAGCTTTGGCATCAACGACGGGCTGCAGGTGCTGAAGGAGAGCGGCACGCGGATTGATCAGTGCTCGCTGGTCGGCGGCGGCGCCCGAAGCCCGTTCTGGGCCCAGCTGCTGGCGGATATTCTCGCGATGCCGGTGGTCACCCACAAAGGGGGCGAAACCGGCGGCGCGCTGGGGGCGGCGCGGCTGGCCTGCCTGGCGGCAGGGAAACCGCTGGCCGCGGTGTGCGAAAAGCCGGAAGTCTGGCAGACCTGGCGCACGACGCCGGCCCGCCATCAGGCACTGATGCAGCGCTATGCGCAGTTTAAAGCCTTATATCTCAACGACCTGAATTACCGTCAGCGCTAAATATCAATAACATACCCTAACGAGTTCGGGCCGCGGGAAGGCAACGGCCTGCGGCCTGAACGATGAGGGGTAGAACAACCGCCCCGGTGGCGTCATCGGAGCGAACTCCTGTACCCTGCAAACGAGGTCATTATGTCCGCAACCAATAAACAGTGGCTCGGTCTGCCCCTGAATCTGATATGGGGATACATTGCTATCGCCGTGTTTATGACCGGCGACGGTTTCGAGCTGGCTTTTCTCTCGCACTATATCAAAGAGCTGGGCTTCACCCCGGCGCAGGCCTCTTTCGCCTTTACGCTGTACGGCCTGGCCGCCGCGCTCTCGGCGTGGATTTCCGGCGTGGTGGCGGAGATTATCACTCCGCAGAAAACGATGATGATCGGCTTCGTGCTGTGGTGCGTGTTCCACGTTCTGTTCCTGATTTTTGGCCTCGGACACGCTAACTACCCGCTGATCCTGCTGTTCTACGGCATTCGCGGCTTTGCCTATCCGCTGTTCCTCTACTCGTTCATCGTGGCGATTATTCACAACGTCAAAAGCGACAGCGCCAGCTCGGCGCTGGGCTGGTTCTGGGCGGTCTATTCCATCGGCATCGGCGTGTTCGGCAGCTACATCCCGAGCTTTACCATCCCGCATATCGGCGAGCTCGGCACGCTGTGGCTGGCGCTGGTGTTCTGCATCACCGGCGGCATTATCGCGATGGTCGCGCTGCGCAAAATCGAAACGCCGCGGCATATGCAAAACCTGACCACCCGCGAAAAGTTTGCCGAGCTGGGCCGCGCGGTCACGCTGCTCTACAGCAATCGCAATATTCTGCTCTCCAGCATGGTGCGTATTATCAACACCCTGTCGCTGTTCGGCTTTGCGGTCATTATGCCGCTGATGTTTGTTGACGAGCTGGGTTTCACCACCTCGGAGTGGCTGCAGGTGTGGGCGGTGTTCTTCTTCACCACCATTTTCTCCAACGTGCTGTGGGGGATCCTCGGCGAGAAGCTGGGCTGGATCAAAGTGGTGCGCTGGTTTGGCTGCGTCGGCATGGCGCTGTCGAGCCTCGCCTTCTACTACATTCCGCAGCACTTCGGGCATAACTTCGCCATGGCGCTGATCCCGGCGGTTGCGCTGGGGATCTTTGTTGCCGCCTTCGTGCCGATGGCCGCCGTGTTCCCGGCGCTTGAGCCGAAGCATAAAGGGGCGGCCATTTCGGTCTATAACCTGTCGGCGGGGCTCTCCAACTTCCTCGCCCCGGCGATAGCGGTGGTCCTGCTGCCGTACTACAGCACCATTGGGGTGGTTATTGCCTACACCGCGCTGTACGTGCTGGCGTTCTTCCTCTGCGCGTTTATCCGCGTCGAGCAGCCGGGCTTTAGCCAGCAGCCGGCCGGCAGCGGTAAAAGCGTCGAATTTTCCTGATGAGAGTCTACGGGCCGCGATCGCAACGTCGCGGCCCGCCTGAGGTGGATGATGAGTATTAAAGCGGTAATTTTTGACATGGACGGCGTGCTGATTGACTCGGAAGGCCTGTGGCGCCAGGCGCAGATGGAGGCCCTGGCATCTCTGGGCGCGACGGCCAGCGTCGAGGAGTGCGAAACCTTGACCAAAGGCAAGCGGCTGGACGACATTGCGCGCATCTGGTGCCGCCACTGCCGGCTCAGCGTCGCGCCGCAGCGCCTGCAGCAGACTATCCTGCAGCGGGTCACCGGCCTGATTACTGCCAGCGGTGAGGCGATGGAGGGGGTCAATGACGCCTTAGCTCATTTCCGCCGCTGCGGCTATAAGATTGCGCTGGCGACCTCCTCGTCCCATCAGGTTATTGCCGCCGTGCTGGATAAGCTCGCCCTGCGCCCCTGGTTCGACGCGATCTCCAGCGCCGACGACGAAGCCTGGGGCAAGCCGCACCCGGCGGTCTACCTCTCAACCCTGCGCAAGCTCAACCTCCGCGCGGAGCAGTGCCTGGTTATCGAAGACAGCGCCAGCGGCTTTCAGGCCGCCCGGGCCGCGGGTATTCCGACGATAGCGGTGACTGAAGATTGCCAGCATCAGCAGTTCCACGGCGCGGTTGCCCGCCATCACTCCCTAACCGAGCTGCTGCTGTCGCGTGACGAACGCGTTAAGGCGGCCGGATAGTCACGAACCGGTGAGCGCAGGATCCCTGGAGGTGTAAACGGTCGGTTTATCTCTTTTCTGCGCTCATTTTTCACACTTTTCCCCTGGCGATCGCCCTCACATTTCCTCTCTCTTTTGTGAAAACAATCACGTCCTGTCGTGCCGATGCCCAAAATTCGGTCGTTGCATAGCGGAATTTGTCCGAGGAAGTGTTAATGATTTGTGCTTAAATTAATAATTGAAACGCCTTTTCAATTATGTGAACCCATTCAACATGCTTATCAGTTGGGCGAATTTTGGCCATATGGGTTCAGGTGCATCGTACTAAGGACAAAGAATGAAAATTGAATCTGTAACCGTCACCGTTTTTCACTATCCCACCCGGCGGGTTGCCGATAGCGCCGGGCACTCTCACCCGGGAGCGGAAGGGCTGGCGAAAATGGCGATGCTGACCATCACCGCCGATGACGGCACCCAGGGCTACGCCTTCGCGCCGCCGGAAGTGGTGCGCCCGTTTGTGGTGGACACTTTTTTCCGTAAGGTACTGGTGGGGCAGGATCCCTTTAATCGCGAGCGCATCTGGCAGGATCTTAACCACTGGCAGCGCGGCAGCGCCCACCAGCTGACCGAGCGCGCGCTGTCGTTTGCTGAACAGGCGCTGTGGGATCTGCTGGGCCGCAGGCTCAATATGCCGGTCTATAAGCTGCTGGGCGGCTATCGCGATAAGGTGCCGGCCTACGGCAGCACCATGTGCGGGGACGATCTGCCCGGCGGCCTGTCAACGCCAGATGAGTTCGCGGCGTTTGCCGAAAAGCTGGTGGCGCGCGGCTACAGGGCCATCAAGCTGCACACCTGGATGCCGCCGATCGCCTTTGCGCCGAATCCGAAGATGGATATCAAAGCCTGCGCCGCGGTACGTGAAGCGGTTGGCCCGGACGTTGAGCTGATGATTGACGGCTACCACTGGTACAGCCGCGCCGAGGCGCTGTGGATTGGCAAGGAGCTGGAAAAGCTCGACTTCGCCTGGTTTGAAGAGCCGATGGAGGAGGATTCGATGTCGTCCTACGCCTGGCTGGCGGAAAACCTGACCATTCCGATCGTCGGCCCGGAGAGCTTCGGCGGCAAGCATCATATGCGCGCTGAATGGGTGAAGGCCGGAGCCTGCGATATTTTACGCGCCGGGGCCAACGGCGTCGGCGGGATTACGCCCACCATGAAGGTGGCGGCGCTGGCGGAGTCTTTCGGTATGGACTGTGAGGTTCACGGCAACGGGGCGGCGAGCCTGGCGGTGGTGGGGGCGATCCGCAACTGCCGCTGGTACGAACGCGGTCTGCTGCATCCGTTCCTCGATTACGACGCGCCGGCCGCCTATCTCAACAGCATCGTTGACCCGATGGATGAGCAGGGCTTTGTGCATTTGTCACAGCGCCCGGGCCTCGGGGAAGACATCAACTTTGCGTATATCGAAGCCAATACCGTTAGCCACGACTGATTAATAAAAAGTCCGCATGCTGAAGGCATAGCGGATATGGCCGAACGGATAACAATGATAAAACAGGCCCTGAGTCAGCCGCTGCGGCGTAAATGATGACGGGCGTGTACCCTACAGGCGAAAGATAGATGAAGAAATCCTCCTTACTGGGAGCGTGCCTGCTCGCGCTCGCCGTGACGCTGGGGAGCGGGGCGAGCTACGCCAAAACGCCGCCCGACCAGCTGATCGTCGGTATGAATATGAATAACCTGCTGACACTCGACCCGGCGGCCATGACCGGCAACGAGGTGGTGGGGGTAGTGGTCAATCTTTACGATTCACTGGTTGAACTGGACCCCGAGCAGCTCACCAACGTGCGCCCGGCGCTGGCTAAATCCTGGGAGATAAGCCCGGACGGCGCGACGCTGACCTTCCATCTGCACGACAACGTGACGTTTCACTCCGGCAATCCGCTGACCGCGGCCGACGTGGTGTGGTCGATGCGGCGGATCCTGCACCTTAACCTCGCCCAGGCCTCGGTGTGGAAATCCTACGGCTTCAGCAAAAGCAATATCGATAAGCAGGTGACGGCGCTGGACGACGTGACGGTGCAAATCACCCTGCCGAAGGCCAACGATCCGCAGCTGGTGCTCTACTCCCTCGGCGCGCTTGGCAACCTTGGCGTGATCGACAGCAAAACGGTGCAAAGCCACGCGCAGGATAACGACTGGGGCAACCGCTGGCTGACCACCCACGAAGCCGGGTCCGGGCCGTTTATGCTGGAAACCTGGCAGGCGAAGGAGGTGCTGCGCATGCAGCGCAACCCGAACTACTGGCGCGGGGAGGCGAAGATGAGCCGGGTGGTGCTGCGCCATTTTCAGGAGTCGCAAACGCTGCGCCTGATGATTGAGAAGGGCGATCTCGACATCGCCAACAATATGGCGGTATCGGATATCAACGCCCTGCGCAGCAACCCGCAGCTGAGCGTCGATGCGGTGCAGCGCGGAACGATGTACTACGTGGCGATGAGCATGAAGGAGGCGCACTTCGCCAACCCCAAGGTGCGCGAGGCCCTGCGCTACCTGATTGACTATCAGGGGATTAACCGGGCGCTGATGCCGGGCTACGGCGTGCTGCACCAGCGGCCGATCAAAGCGGGCATGCCCTCGACGCTGCCGGACCCGGGCTACCGGCTGGATATTGCGCGGGCGAAAAAGCTGCTGGCGGAGGCGGGCTATCCCGACGGTTTCACTACCACGCTGCGGGTGCTCTCCGACCAGCCGTTCCTCAATATCGCCATTGCCGTGCAGTCCACGCTGATGCAGGCGGGCATTAACGCCAAAATTATTACCGGTACCGGCAACCAGATCTACGGGGCGATGCGCGAGCGTCAGTTCGACCTGCTGGTGGGCCGCGGCGGCAGCGGGATGGAGCCGCATCCGCACTCCAGCCTGCGGGCGCTGGTCTATAACCCGGATAACAGCGACGCCGCGCGGCTGACCAACTTCCAGGGCTGGCGGACCGGTTTTTACGACCAAAAGCTCAACGCGATGATCGACGGCGCGCTGCTCGAACGCGACCCGCAGAAGCAGGTTGCCGACTACCGGGCGATTCAGGCCCGCTACGACCAGCTGATCCCGGCCCTGATCCCGCTTTCACAGATGGTTGATTCGGTGGTGGTCCGTCGGGAGGTGCACGACTATCGGCCGCATCCGTCCGCCACCACCTTTTTACGCAAAGTCTATAAAGTCAGCGAAGGAGAGAAAGGATGAGTACACGCCTTTTCGCGCCCGGCTCCCGCGCCCGGCGTTTGGCTAAACGGCTGCTGCAGGTGGCGATCACGCTGTTCGGCCTGCTGCTGCTCACCTTCACCATCGGACGGGTGATGCCCATCGACCCGGTGCTGGCGATTGTTGGCCCGGATGCCGACCACGGCACCTATCAGCAGGTGTACCACCAGCTGGGGTTTGACCAGTCGCTGGTCACCCAGTTTGCCATCTATTTCGTCAACCTGCTGCACGGGGATCTGGGCAACGCCCTGCTGACCGGGAAACCGGTGATGGACGATATTATTCGCGTCTTCCCGGCGACCATGGAGCTGGCGACGATGGCGATTATCGTTGGCGCCGGGCTCGGTATTCCGCTGGGCGTGCTGGCCGCGGCGCGGCGCAACAGCCTCAGCGACTACGTGGTGCGTATTATTAGCCTCGCCGGCTACTCGACGCCGATCTTCTGGGTCGGGATGATCGGGCTGCTGGTGTTCTACGCCTGGCTCGGCTGGGTGGGCGGCGCCGGACGGGTGGATCTCGGCCTGGACGGGATCGTGCCGCGGCGCACCGGCCTGATGACCGTTGATGCGCTGCTGGCGGGGAATGGCCAGGTATTCTGGAACGCCATCAATCATCTGATTTTACCCGCTTCGCTGCTCGGCTTTCACTCGCTGGCCTACATCAGCCGCATGACCCGCAGCTTTATGCTGGCCCAGCTGTCGCAGGAGTTCATTATCACCGCCAGGGTGAAGGGGCTCACCGAGCGGCAGGTTATCTGGCATCACGCCTTTCGCAACATACTGGTGCAGCTGCTGACGGTCGTGGCGCTGGCCTACGGCGCGCTGCTGGAAGGGGCGGTGCTGATCGAGACGGTCTTCTCGTGGCCCGGCTTCGGCTCCTATCTCACCGGCAGCCTGCTGCTCGGGGATATGAACGCGGTGATGGGCTGCGTGCTGCTGGTGGGGGGCATTTTCGTGATGCTCAATTTGCTTTCCGACATGCTGTACCAATTCTTTGACCCGAGGACCAAATCATGACGGTTTCGCTGGATACCCCGCTGCGAGGCGGAACGAACGAGGGCCGTCAGCGGATAGTTCGCGGGCTGAGGCGCGGCGCCGGGTTTATCGGCAGGATGGCGCGCAATCCTCTCACCGCGATCGGCGGCGGGATTATCGGCCTGCTGCTGGTGGTGGCGATTTTTGCGCCGCAGATTGCCCCCTATCACCCGCTGGTGCAGGACCTCAACAACGCGCTGGCGGCGCCTAATGCGCAGCACTGGTTCGGCACCGACGAGTTTGGCCGCGATATCTTTAGCCGGCTGGTCTACGGCTCGCGCATCACGCTCTATATCGTGCTGCTGGTGTCGGTGACCGTCGGGCCGCTGGGGCTGCTGCTGGGAGTGAGCGCCGGCTACTTTGGCGGCAGGGTGGATATGGTGCTGATGCGCGTCACCGATATCTTTATCTCCTTCCCGAGCCTGGTGCTGGCGCTGGCCTTTGTGGCAGCGCTGGGCCCCGGCCTTGAGCACGTGGTGATTGCGATTACGCTGACCGCCTGGCCGCCGATTGCGCGTCTGGCCCGCGCGGAAACGCTCTCCCTGCGGCAGGCCGATTTTATCTCGGCGGTGCGTTTACAGGGCGCTTCTGCGACCCGCGTGCTGTGGCGGCACATTGTGCCGCTGTGCCTGCCGTCGGTGATCATCCGCATCACCATGAATATGGCGGGAATTATTCTGACCGCCGCCGGGCTGGGCTTTCTCGGCCTCGGCGCCCAGCCGCCGGATCCGGAGTGGGGGGCGATGATCTCCAGCGGTCGCACCTACATGATGGAGTGCTGGTGGGTAGTAACGATCCCGGGGCTGGCGATCCTTATCAACAGTCTGGCATTCAACTTCTTAGGAGATGGCCTACGTGACATCCTCGATCCTCGTAGCGAATAGCGCACCGCTGCTCGACGTGCGCGACCTGTGCGTCGACTTTGTTAACGGCGGCGCGGTCACCCATGCGGTGCGCGGCGTCTCCTTCCAGCTGGGGCGGGAGAAGCTGGCGATTGTCGGCGAGTCCGGCTCGGGCAAATCCACCGTCGGGCGCGCGCTGCTGCAGCTGCATCCGAAAAAGGCGCGGGTTAGCGCCAGCCGGATGCAGTTCGCCAACCTTGATTTACAGCAGCTCAGCGAGGCGCAGATGCGCGCCGTGCGCGGCAAGCGCATCTCCATGATTATGCAGGACCCGAAATACTCGCTCAATCCGGTGGTGTGCGTCGGCGATCAGGTGGCTGAAGCCTGGCTCACCCACCATCCCGGGCGTAAAAACGAGGCCAGAAGCAAAGCGCTGGAGATGCTGGAAGTGGTACGGATCCGCGACCCGCAGCGCGTCTATCGGCTCTATCCGCATGAAATTTCCGGCGGCCAGGGGCAGCGCATCATGATCGCCATGATGCTGATCGTCGACCCGGAGCTGGTGATTGCCGATGAGCCCACCTCGGCGCTGGACGTCTCGGTGCGTCTGCAGGTCCTCGGCCTGCTCGACGATCTGGTGCAGTCGCGCGGGCTGGGGCTGATATTTATCAGCCACGATATCAATCTGGTGCGCAGCTTCTGCGATCGGGTGCTGGTGATGTACGCCGGGCGGGTAGTGGAGTCCATTGCCGCCAAAGACCTTGATAACGCCCGCCATCCCTATACGCAGGGGCTGATTAACTCCCTGCCGGATATGCAGCGTCGCCGCCCGGTGCTGCCGGTTCTACAGCGCCAGGCCAGCTGGCTGACGGAATAAGGAGAGCCTGATGATTGACGTACAAAACCTCAACCTCGCCTTTGGCGAGGGCAGCAAGCGTAGCCAGGTCCTGCATGACGTGAGTTTTCACGTCCGTCCCGGCGAGATCTACGGCCTGGTGGGGGAGTCCGGTTCCGGCAAAACCACGGTGCTGAAGTGTCTGGCCGGGCTGTTCACCCACTGGCAGGGGGCGATGGCGATCGACGGCCGCGGGCTGGAGCATAAAATCAGCCGCCAGCGCTGTCGCCAGGTGCAAATGGTCTTTCAGGATCCCTACGGCTCGCTGCACCCGCGGCATACCGTGGGCGATATTCTTGAGGAGCCGCTGCAGATCCACGGCATCGGCGATCGCGATCGGCGGGTCAATACGCTGCTGGACAGAGTGGGGCTAAATCGCGCCTTTCGCGACCGCTATCCGCACCAGCTTTCCGGCGGCCAGCGCCAGCGGGTGGCGATCGCCCGGGCGCTGATCCTCGAACCCCAGGTGCTGCTGCTGGATGAGCCCACCTCGGCGCTGGACGTTTCGGTGCAGGCCGAGATCCTCAACCTGCTGGCGGAACTGCAGCGGGAGGCGAAGCTCACCTATTTAATGGTCACCCACGACCTTGGGGTGATTGCCCATCTCTGTCATAAGGTGGCGGTGATGCAGCACGGGCAGATCCTCGAAACCCTGACGGTGGATGCGCTGGTCAACGGCGAGGCGCAGGCGGCCTATACGCAAATGCTGGTCAATGCCAGCCGGCAGTATACCCGGGAGATGGCGCGGGAGGTGGCCGCGTACTGAATGACGCTCGGCGGCCTATCGCCGCCGCCGAGCGCCGGGGATTATTTCAGCAGCGCGCAGTCCGGCGGCAGCCGGCAGCGCAGGGCGCCGGGGAGAATTTCCATGCGGAAGGTTTTGCCGCTCAGCGGCTCGCCGTCGAGGTTAAAGGTCATCTTGTGGGCGGCGGTAATTTCAAACCACGACGACACGCCGTCCACCAGGTTAGGGGAGTTGTCGGGATTGGCCAGCGTGCTGAACAGCGCCGGCAGCAGCTCCTGGCCGGTAAAGATGCGCAGATGCAGCAGCCCGTCGTTGATTAACGCCTGCGGGCACAGCTGCTGGCCGCCGCCGGCCTGACGTCCGTTGCCGATGCCGATCACCAGCGCGTCCCCTTGCCAGGAGAAGTTTTCCCCGCGGATTTCACAGCGGTCGGGCTTGAGGGTATCCATGCGCATCAGGCCGTGGATCAGGTAGGAGACGCCGCCCAGCGCGGCCTTAAGTTTTTCCGGCGTTTCGGTGGTGATCCGGGTGCCGAAGCCGCCGGTGGCCATATTGATAAAGCCGGTTTTATCGTTGACCCGCGCGACGTCAATCGCGATATCGCGCCCGACGATCGCCAGCTTGAGGGCGCTGGCGAGGTCCTGCGGGATACCGACGCTGGTGGCGAAGTCGTTGGCGGTGCCGAGGGGGATGATCCCCAGCGCCGCCTTGCTGCCGCGCTGAACCAGCGCGGTGGCGACTTCATTGATGGTGCCGTCGCCGCCGCCGGCAATCACCGTGCCGACGTTAAGCCGTTCGGCCTCATCGACGAAGCGCTCGGCGTCGCCTTTTTCCCAGGTGACGCGGACGTGGATATCGACGCCTTCGTCGCGTAACAGAGTTATCGCTTCGCGCAGCTGCGGCTCATTAGCGCCTTTGCCATTCAGGATCAGTAAGCTGGACGGAAACGTTGACATGATGGTTGCCTCATTGCACAAGATGCAGACAGTGTATCTCAGGTTGGCGGCGATGAAAATTTTACGCGAAAAATCGTGAGGATAGCGGGCGGCGGGATTAAAAAATGAGCCCGCGTAAGGGAGATTACGCAGGCTAAGGAGGTGGTTCCTGGTACAGCTAGCATTTATGGGTTATGTTTTTCAGCGAAATGGATAATAACGACTTTAAGCGAAACGGTATGTGATCCGTTTCTAATATCCGTGCATCCTGAAAAAATAACCCCGGTAAACTAGCTGCTGTGCGGGTTTCGGGTGCTCTGGCCGGTGAAGTTGCGCATCAGCAGCGCGTACTGCAGCACCATATCTTCCGGTACCGGCAGCCAGACCGTGTAGCCATCGCCGGGGGCGACCGGCATCACTTCGCCTTTGGCATTTTCCATATGCTCGAGGGTGAAGTTGACGTTGCCCTGCGGCGTCATCAGCTCAAGGCTGTCGCCGAGGGTGAATTTGTTTTTCACCGCCACCGCCGCCAGCTGGCCGTTACGTTCGCCGGTAAACTCCCCGACAAACTGCTGGCGCTCTGACAGAGAGTAGCCGTACTCGTAGTTCTGATAGTCATCGTGGGTATGGCGACGCAGGAAGCCTTCGGTATAGCCGCGGTGGGCCAGTCCTTCGAGGGTTTCCAGCAGGCTTTCGTCGAAAGGTTTGCCGGCGGCAGCGTCGTCGATCGCCTTGCGGTAGACCTGCGCGGTACGGGCGCAGTAGTAGAAGGACTTGGTGCGGCCTTCGATTTTCAGCGAGTGCACGCCCATCTTGCTCAGGCGCTCAACGTGGGCGATGGCGCGTAGATCCTTCGAGTTCATGATGTAGGTGCCGTGCTCGTCTTCGAAGGCGGTCATATATTCGCCCGGACGCTTGGCTTCTTCAATCATAAATACCCGATCGGTCGGCTCACCGATCCCCAGCGTTGGCTCAACGTTCTGTACCGGGATCGGCTCATGCTTGTGGACGATATTGCCAACGTCGTCCTGCTTGCCTTCCTGGACGTTATATTCCCAGCGGCAGGCGTTGGTGCAGGTGCCCTGGTTCGGGTCGCGTTTGTTGATATAGCCGGAGAGCAGGCAGCGGCCGGAGTAGGCCATGCACAGCGCGCCGTGAACGAAAATCTCGAGCTCCATATCCGGTACCTGGCTGCGGATTTCGGCAATCTCTTCCAGCGATAGCTCGCGCGAGAGAATGACCCGGCTGAGCCCCATCTGCTGCCAGAATTTTACCGTTGCCCAGTTGACGGCGTTGGCCTGGACCGAGAGGTGGATCTGCATCGCGGGGAAGTTTTCCCGTACCAGCATGATTAAGCCCGGATCGGACATGATCAGCGCATCCGGCCCCATTTCCACTACCGGCTGCAGATCGCGAATGAAGGTCTTCAGCTTGGCGTTATGCGGCGCGATATTCACCACCACGTAGAACTTTTTCCCCAGCGCATGGGCTTCGTTGATGCCGAGCTGCAGGTTTTCGTGGTTGAATTCGTTATTGCGCACGCGCAGAGAGTAGCGCGGCTGGCCAGCATAAACGGCATCTGCGCCGTAGGCGAAAGCGTAACGCATATTTTTCAGCGTTCCCGCCGGGGAAAGGAGTTCCGGTTTAAACATGATTTTCTCGTTCTGATGACAGGTCAGATTCGCCGCAGCTGATGGGCGAGTTGGGGAGTGTCCCCACATTAAGGGCGGGCATTGTAGCGCCGTGGGGCAGGCAGGTAAACCCTTTCCCGCCGCCTGCGCCGGTCGGCGGGTCAATTGCGGCGATTACGGCTGCTGCGAGGATGAGTCGGCGCTATAGGGACGATAATGCCGGAGGAGTTTTTAGCATCAAAAAATTACCCGCCAGCAGGCGGGTGATGGCAAGAGTATAAACGGCGGGGCTATGCCAGCCGGCAGGCGTCCGCCTCCCAGCGGTAGCCGACGCCGTAGACGGCGCGGATAAACGACTGCTCGGCGTCCAGCGACTCCAGCTTGCGGCGCAGGTTTTTAATATGGCTGTCGATGGTGCGGTCGGTGACCACGCGATAATCATCGTAGAGATGGTTCAGCAGCTGCTCGCGCGAGAACACTTTGCCCGGCTCCTGGGAGAGCGTTTTCAGCAGGCGAAACTCCGCGGGGGTGAGGTCCAGCAGCTTGTCGCGCCACGAGGCCTGAAAGCGCCCTTCATCGACGATCAGCGGGCTGTCGGCATCCAGCGCCTGCAGCTCCGGGCGCGGCCGGCAGCGGCGGAGGATGGTTTTCACCCGCGCCACGACTTCACGCGGGCTGTAGGGCTTGCAGATATAGTCGTCGGCGCCGATCTCCAGCCCCAGCAGGCGGTCGATCTCCTCAATTTTGGCCGTCACCATCACCACCGGAACGTCGGAGAAACGGCGAATTTCGCGACACAGCGTCAGGCCGTCGGTGCCTGGCAGCATCAGATCCAGCAGGATCAGCTGCGGCGGCGTCTGGCGAACGTAGGGCAGCACCCGATCGCCGTGGTTAATCAGCGTCGGCGCGTAGCCTGCGGCAAGCAGATAGTCGATCAGCAGCTGGCCGAGCTTGGGTTCATCTTCCACGATAAGAATACGCGGAGTGTTTTCATCAACAGGTAATTCAGTCATACGTCTCTCGGTAAATCGCGTTCCAGAGGTAACTCTACTTTAATGCTAACCCCGCCAAAAGGCGAATGGCCGGCCCGTAAGGTGCCGCCGTGGGCGGCGACGATATTCACGCAGATAGCCAGCCCAAGGCCGGAGCCGCCGCTGGCGCGATTGCGCGAGCCTTCTGCGCGGTAGAAGCGTTCACAGAGGCGCTCCAGCTGGGCGTCGCTGACGCCAGGGGCGCTATCGGCGAAGTCGACGATCAGCATCCGACCGCTTTGCGCGGCGCTAATCAGCAGCTTGCCGCCGCTGTCGGTGTAGCGAAGGCTGTTTTCCAGCAGGTTGTTGAAAAGCTGCATCAGGCGATCGCCGTCGCCGAAAATCATCGCGCTTTCCGGCAGCGATACGCCGATTTCCAGCCCGCGGCTGGCGAAGCGCTCGCGGAAGGCTCCCGCGGCGACTTCCAGCAGGGTGATGATATCCACGGAGGTTTTCTGATAGGCCAGCGCGCCCTCGTCCGACATCGACAGCTGGTGCAGATCGTCAACCAGCTTGGTCAGGGTAGCGACCTCCGCCTGCAGGGAGGGAATGGAGTCCGGGGTGAATTTGCGCACTCCGTCCTGAATGGCCTCCAGCTCGCCGCGCAGAACCGCCAGCGGCGTGCGCAGCTCGTGGGAAATGTCCGCCATCAGGTCGCGGCGCATCTGCTGGTTGCGCTCAAGGGTGCTGGCGAGCTGGTTAAAGTCCTGCGCCAGGCGGCCAAGCTCGTCGCCGCCGCTGGCGGTGACGCGGGTGGAGAAATCCCCCGCCGCGAGGCGATGGGTTCCCTCAACCAGCCGCTTGACCGGCGCCAGCAGGCCGCGCGCCAGCGGGAAGGTGGCCAGCGCCGCAAGGATGGTCGCGAGGGCTACAATCAGCCAACTGGTGCGCTTCTGCTGACGATCGAAGTTGATATCGGTATTGCGGGTTAAGCGCTCTACCGGCGAGGCGATGACCGCCCCCACCGCGGCGCCGTCAACGAGGATCTCGCGGCGGGTGCCGTCTTCGGGCACCGGCTCGCGCGGGCCGACCAGCACCCGGCCATTCTGATCCACCACCCAGAACATCGTCCGCCAGCCGTGCGGCGGAATATCCGGCCCGGGACCGCGCGGCCCGTTATCCGGCAGCGGGCCGCGGTCTGGCCCGGGACCCCGATCGCCGTCAGGCCCTGGGCCGTGGCCGGCGGAGGAGCGATCGTCGTTGTCGCGCTCAAAGGTGCGCAGCAGCTGGAAAATAAAGCGGTCGTTGTTGCGCAGGAACTTCCAGCTGCCGTGCTGGGCATACTGCTCGCTGAGGGCGTCGCCAAGCATCGTCAGCCGCTGTTCGTTGCCGCGCTTAATGTAGTCGATAAAGCCGCGTTCAAAGCTGATACGCACCGCCCAGTGCATGCTGATCAGCAGCACGATACAGGTGGCGAAGATGGCGAGAAACAGTTTGCCGGTAATGCCGGGACGCCAAAACTTCACGGTTCACTCCTTTTGCGGCGGGCGATGACGGTATTGCCTTCGATGTCATCCGGCACGCGGGAAAAAATAAGCGCCGGCAGCGCAATAATGACCGCCATGCTCAGATAGGTGTAGAGAAAGACCTGATGCGCGGTCGCCGCATCGGCGCTGAGGTGCTGCTGGCCGAACATCCCCAGCAGCATGCCGGCGATGGTTACGCCAATGCTCATCGCCAGCTGCATCACCATCGACAGCATGCTGTTGCCGCTGCTGGCCAGCGGGTCCGGCAAATCCTTCAGCGTCAGGGTATTCATTGACGAGAAGCGGCTGGAGTTGATCATGCCTTGTAAAAACAGCACTACCGGCAGCAGCCAGTACCAGCCCGCCAGCGCGACGGCCATAAACAGCAGGCTGACCAGCGCCAGGCCGAGGGTGGCGACGGTCAGCACCCGGCGGTAGCCAAAGCGGTTCACCACCTGCACCACGATGCGCTTCATGCCCATGCTGCCGAGCACCATCGGGATCATCATCAGGCCGGCGTGAAACGGCGTGAAGCCGAGGCCAATTTGCAGGAATACCGGGGTCATAAACGGCAGCATGCCGCTGCCGATGCGCCCGGCAAAGCTGCCGCCGAGCCCGAGGGAGAAGGTGCGGTTGCGGAACAGATCGAGGCTGAACAGCGCCCCGTCGTTGCCCCGCGCGTGCCACAGATAGAGCCCAATGGAGGCGATGCCGATGGCCACCAGCGCCGCCAGCAGCAGCGGAGAGATGCCGAGGCCCTTTTTGCCGTCAAGGGCGAGGGTCAGCGTCGCCATGCCGGCGGCGAGCAGGATAAAGCCGAGCATGTCAAAGCGCCGCGTCTGCAGGGTGTAGTTCGGCATCAGCGAGAGCGTGGCGATAGCGCCAATAATGCCGACCGGAATATTGATTAAAAAGATCCAGTGCCAGGAGGCATATTCCACCAGCACGCCGCCGAGCGCCGGGCCCAGCAGCGGCCCGACCTGGCCGGGAAGGGTGACGAAGGTCATCGCCGCCATATACTGCGAGCGGGGGACGATTTTCATCACCGTCAGGCGGCCAACCGGCACCATCATGGCGCCGCCGACGCCCTGCAGCACCCGGGCCAGCACCAGCTGGTCGAGGGTATTGGCCAGGGCGCAAAACAGCGATCCGAGAGTGAAGAGGATAATGGCGCTGAAAAAGATATTGCGTACTCCCACCCGGTCCGCCAGCCAGCCGCTGGCGGGCAGCATAATCGCCACCGTCAGCACGTAGGAGACGATAACCATATGCATATGCAGCGGGCTCTCCCCGAGGCTTTTGGCCATCGAGGGGAGGGCGGTGTTAACGATAGTGGTATCCAGCGACTGCATAAAGAAGCCGAATGCCACTATCCATAGCTGCCAGCGTACGCTGGACGGGAGATCGGTCATGTTATTCGCTTACCGGTTGCCGGGCTTTTCGGGAAAAACGCAGCCGCAGACGATCGAAGAACAGATACACCACCGGCGTGGTGTACAGCGTCAGCAGCTGGCTCACCACCAGGCCGCCGACGATGGTAATCCCCAGCGGCTGGCGCAGCTCCGAGCCGTCGCCGCCGGATAGCACCAGCGGCAGCGCGCCGAACAGCGCCGCGAGGGTGGTCATCATAATCGGGCGAAAACGCAGCAGGCAGGCCTGGAAAATAGCCTCTTCCGGCGGCAGGTTGCCGTTACGCTGCGCCTCCAGCGCGAAGTCGACCATCATGATGGCGTTTTTCTTCACTATTCCAATTAATAGCATAATTCCGATCAGCGCGATGAGGCTGAACGGCGCGCCGAACAGCTCCAGCGCCAGCAGCGCCCCGACTCCCGCCGAGGGGAGGGTGGAGAGGATCGTCAGCGGATGCACGTAGCTTTCGTAGAGGATCCCCAGCACGATATAGACCGTCGCAATCGCCGCCAAAATCAACACGATCTGCGAATTCATGGTCTGCTGGAAAACCTGCGCGGTGCCGGCAAATGAGCCGCGCACGCTGGAGGGCACCCCGAGCTGGGTCATGGCGCGGTTGATGGCCTCGCTAGCCTCCGACAGGGATTTACCGGTCGGCAGGTTAAAGGAGACGGTGGAGGCCGCCGACAGTCCCTGATGGTTCACCGACAGCGGGGCGTTAGCCGGCTGCCATTTAGCGAAGTAGGAGAGCGGGATCGGTTTGCCTTCGCTGTTGATAACAAACATCTTATCCAGCGCGCTGACGTCCTGGGTGTAGACCGGGTCAACCTCCATCACCACCTTGTACTGGTTGAGGGGCTGGTAGATGGTGGAGATCTGCCGCTGGCCGAAGGCGTTGTTGAGCAGGCTGTTGGCGTCCTGCACACTGATGCCGAGGCGCGACATGGTATCGCGATCGTAGATCAGGTCCATCTCCGCGCCGTTGTCCTGCTGGTCAGAGTTGACGTCAGCCAGCTCGGGCAGCGCCGCCAGCGCTTTGCGAATTTTGGGCTCCCACTCACGCAGCGCCGCCAGGTCATCTGACAGCAGGGTGTACTGGTAGCTGGCGTTGGACTGGCGTCCGCCGACGCGGATATCCTGCACCGCCATCAGGAACAGGTTCGCCCCCGGCTCCTTCGCCAGCTTTTTCCGCAGCCGGTCAATGATCTGCTGCGCCGTTTCGTGGCGCTGGTCGCGGGATTTAAGGGTGATAAACATCATCCCGCTGTTGACCCGCGAACCACCGGTGAACCCGGTAACGTTATCCACCGCCGGATCTTCCCGAATGATTTTCATAAAGTCCTGCAGCTTGCCGCGCATCGCCTGGAAGGAGATGCTCTGGTCCGCCTGAATGCCGCCCATCAGCACGCCGGTATCCTGCTCCGGGAAGAAGGTTTTCGGAATCGAGATATAGAGCCAGATGCTAAGGGCAATCGTGCCCAGCAGGACGAGGCCGGTCATTCGGCTGTGCCTCAGCACCCACTTCAGCGATTTGCCGTAGCCGCCCTGGACGGCCACCAGCAGACGGCCAAAGCCGCGGTTGCGCGTAGGCTCATGCGGCTTGCCGCTTTTCAGCAGCCAGCCGCACATCATCGGCGTCAGGGTTAATGACACCGCCAGCGATATACCAATCGCCACCGACAGGGTGACCGCGAATTCGCGCAGCAGGCGCCCCGGCAGGCCGCCCATCAGCAGCAACGGTAAAAAGACCGCCACCAGCGACAGGCTCATCGACAGCACCGTAAAGCCCACCTCCCGGCTTCCCTGCAGCGCCGCCTGCAGCGGCTTCATCCCCGCCTCCAGGTGGCGGGAGATATTCTCCAGCACCACGATGGCGTCATCCACCACGAAGCCGGTGGCGATGGTCAGCGCCATCAGCGACAGGTTGTTGAGGCTAAAATCGCAGAGGTACATGGCGGCAAAAGTGCCGATCAGCGACACCGGTACCGCCACCGCCGGGATCAGCGTGGCTCTGCCGGAGCGCAGGAACAGGAACACCACGAGGATCACCAGCGCCACCGAAATCACCAGCGTTTGTTCGACCTCCTCCAGCGAGGCGCGGATCGTCGGGGAGCGGTCCTGGGCGATTTGCAGATCGATCGCCGCCGGAATGGTTTTCTGCAGCTCCGGCAGGCGCGCGCGAATGCTGTCCACCGTCTGGATGATATTGGCTTCCGGCAGCTTGCGGATCATCAGCAGAATTGCCGGTTTGGCATTGGTCATCCCGGCGTTGCGCACGTCCTGTACCGAATCGCTGATGTTGGCAACGTCGCCAAGACGCACCGCCGCGCCGTTGCTGTAGTGCACGATGACGGGCTGATACTCGGCGGCGGTTTTTAGCTCATCGTTGGTGTGGATCTGCCAGCGATGGCTGCCGTCCTCCAGCGCCCCCTGCGGCCTGCGCACGTTGGCGTTATCAATCGCCGTGCGCACGGCGTCCAGCGACACGCCCTGGTTAAACAGCGCCTGCGGATTGAGGTCCACGCGCACCGCGGGCAGGGAGCTGCCGCCGACGTCAACGTCGCCGACGCCGTCAATCTGGGCGATCGTTTGCGCCAGCTGGGTGGAGGCAAAATCGTACAGCTCGCCCTGGGAGTAGGTATCCGAGGTGAGCGTCAGGATCATGATCGGCGAATCGGACGGGTTGGCCTTGCGATAGGTTGGACGGCTCGGCATGCCGCTGGGCAGCAGGCTTTGCGCGGCGTTGATCGCCGCCTGCACGTCGCGGGCGGCGCCGTTGATATCGCGGTCGAAGTTGAACTCCATAATAATGCGCGTGCTGCCCAGCGAGCTGGAGGAGGTCATCTCATTGACCCCGGCAATGCGCCCGAGGGAGCGCTCCAGCGGCGTCGCCACCGACGAGGCCATGGTTTCCGGCGAGGCGCCGGGCAGCGAGGCGCTGATCATTATTACCGGGAAATCCACCTGCGGCAGCGGGGCGACCGGCAGCAGGCGGAAGCCGAGAATGCCGCACAGGGTGATGGCCAGCGAAATCAAAATCGTCGCCACCGGGCGGTAAATGAAGAGAGCGAAAAACTTCATTTACGCCTCCTCCTCACGCCGTGGGAAGCGGCTTTTGAGGTACAGCGACAGGCGGTCGAACAGCAGATAGATGACCGGGGTGGTAAACAGCGTCAGCACCTGGCTGAGCATCAGGCCCCCGACCATGCCGATCCCCAGCGGACGCCGCAGTTCCGCGCCGACGCCGGTGCTCAGCATCAGCGGCAGCGCGCCGAGCAGCGCCGCCAGGGTGGTCATCAGAATGGGGCGAAAACGCAGCAGGCAGGCCTGATAAATCGCCTCGCGCGGCGGCATGCCCTGTTCGCGCTCGGCGGCGAGGGCAAAGTCGATCATCATGATGGCGTTTTTCTTGACGATGCCAATCAGCAGGATGATGCCGATAATGGCGATCACGTCCAGCTCGCTGCCGGCGAGCCACAGGGCCAGCAGGGCGCCGACGCCGGCGGTCGGCAGGGTGGAGAGAATGGTGATCGGATGGATAAAGCTCTCATACAGCACGCCGAGGACGATATACATCGCTACCACCGCGGCGACCACCAGCCAGACGGTATTCCCCAGCGCCGACTGGAAGGCAAGGGTGCTGCCCTGGAACTCGGTGCGGATATCGGTGGGGAAATCCAGCGCCTGCTCGGCGGTCTGAATCGCCTCCACCGCATCACCGAGGGAATAGCCGTTCGGGACGTTAAAGGAGATGGTGGTCACCGGGAACTGGTCGAGGTGGTTGATCGACAGCGGGGCAAAGCGCTGCTCAACGGTGGCGATCGACTTCAGCGGCACGATGCCGCCATCGCTGCTGGTGAGGCGAATGCCGTCGAGCGCGGCGAGCCCCGGCGTGGCCTGGGTGTCATGCTCCAGCACTACCCGGTACTGGTTGGCCTGGGTATAGATGGTTGAGATCAGGCGCTGGCCAAAGGCGTTGTACAGCGCATTGTCGACATCGGCCATGCTGATCCCCAGGCGGCTGGCGCTGTCGCGGTCGACGTTGATGTACGCCGCCAGGCCTTTATCCTGCCAGTCGCTGCTGACGTCGGAGAGCTGCGGCAGCGCCTGCAGGCGGGTCAGCAGCTGCGGAACCCAGTTGCTGAGCGCATCCAGCGAGTTGGCCTGCAGCGTGAACTGGTACTGCGTGCGGCTGACGGTGGTATCGATGGTCAAATCCTGAGTGGGCTGCAGATAGAGCGCGATGCCGGGAATGCCGTCCACCGAGTGCTGCAGCCGAGAGATAACCGTCTGGACGCGGTCGTCGCGCTCGCTCAGCGGCTTGAGGTTGATCTGTAGCCGGGCGCTGTTCAGCGCCGGGTTGGTGCCGTCGACGCCTACGAACGACGTCAGGCTCTCCACGGCCGGGTCCTTGAGGATCAGCGCCGAGATCTGCTGCTGGCGCTGGGCCATGCTGGCGAAAGAGGCTGACTGCGGGGCCTGCAGCGTACCCTGAATAATGCCGTTGTCCTGGATCGGGAAGAAGCCTTTCGGGATAAACACCCACAGCATAATCGACAGCGCCAGGGTGCCCAGCGCCACGCTGAGGGTCAGCCACGGGTGGTTCAGCACCCGGCTCAGCAGGCGGCCGTAGGCGGCAATCACCCGATCGAAGAAGCGTTCGCTGGCGCGGGAGAAGCGGTTTTGCTTGCGCAGCGATTCGTGACTCAGCATCCGCGCGCACATCATCGGCGTCAGGGTCAGCGATACCACGGCGGAGATGAGGATCGCCACCGCCAGGGTGACGGCAAATTCTCGGAATAATCTGCCGACGATATCGCCCATAAACAGCAGCGGGATCAGCACCGCGATCAGCGAGAAGGTCAGCGAGATGATGGTAAAGCCGATCTCGCCGGCGCCCTTGAGCGCGGCGGTCAGCGGCTTTTCGCCCTTTTCGATATAGCGCGAGATGTTTTCGATAACTACGATGGCGTCATCGACCACGAAGCCGGTGGCGATGGTCAGGGCCATCAGCGTCAGGTTGTTAATCGAGAAGTCGAGAAACACCATCACCGCAAAGGTGCCCACCAGCGAGAGAGGCACGGCGACGCCGGGGATAATGGTCGCCGGGACGTTGCGCAGGAACAGGTAGATGATCATCACCACCAGGCCGATTGCCAGCATCAGCTCAAACTGCGTATCGCTCACCGAGGCGCGAATGTTGTTGGTGCGATCGGAAAGGACCTGCACCTTGACCGATTTCGGCAGGCTTTCGGTCAACTGCGGCAGCATCTGACGCACGCTGTCGGCAGTGGCGATAATATTCGCCCCCGGCTGGCGCTGAACGTTCATGACGATCGCCCGCTGGTTGTTCGCCCACGCGCCCAGCCAGCTGTTTTCCGCGCCCTGCTCGATGGTAGCGACGTCGCCGAGGCGAATCGGCGCGCCGTTCTGGTAAGCGACGATCAGCCGGCGATACTCTTCCGCCGACTGCATCTGGTCGTTCGCGGAGAGCGTCACCGCCCGCGAAGGGCCGTCGAGGCTACCTTTCGCCGAGTTGACGTTGGCGCTGGTAATCGCGGTGCGGATGGTTTCACTGGTCAATCCGAGGGCGGCAATCGCCTGCGCGTTGAGCTTCACGCGCACCGCCGGACGCTGGCCGCCGGCGAGGGTCACCAGGCCGACGCCGGAGACCTGGGAGATTTTCTGCGCCACGCGGGTTTCCACCATATCTTCCACCTGGGTCATCGGAATGGCGGAAGAGGTGACCGCGAGGGTCATAATCGGCGGATCGGCCGGGTTCACCTTGCTGTAGACCGGCGGATTAGGCAGGTCTGAGGGGAGCAGGTTGGTGGCCGCGTTAATCGCCGCCTGCACCTCCTGCTCGGCGACGTCCAGCGGCAGCGTCAGCTGGAACTGTAGGGTCACCACCGAGGCGCCGCCGGAGCTTTGCGACGACATCTGCTTGAGGCCGGACATCTGGCCAAACTGGCGCTCCAGCGGCGCGGTGATCGCGGAGGTCACCACGTCCGGGCTGGCGCCAGGGTAGAGGGTGATCACCTGAATGGTCGGATAATCCACTTCCGGCAGCGCCGAGACCGGCAGGAAGCGGTAGCCGATAATCCCGGCCAGCAGAATAGCCACCATCAGCAGCGTGGTGGCCACCGGGCGCATGATAAAGAGACGGGAAGGGCCGCCCGTACTGCTCGGCGGGAGAACTTGCATCAGGAGCGCGCTCCTTTTTTGCCGTATTCGCGGCTGGTGGCTTTTTCCGGCGCGGCGGCGGATGCGCTGTGCGGCTCGACGACCTCAACCTTCGCGCCTTCGGTCAGGCGATCGATACCGTCGGTGACCACGCGATCGCCGGCGGAAAGCCCGGCGCTAATGACCACCTTCAGGCTATCCTGAATACCCGGCGTGACCGTATGCTTGCTGACCTTGTTATCGGCGTTCAGCACCCATACGAAGTGGCCCTCGTTGCCCATCTGCAGGGCGGCGGCAGGGATCACCACCGCATTCTGTTCGGTATCCACCAGCATGCGGGCGTTAACGAACTGGTTGGGGAACAGCGTATCGTCCTGGTTGCTGAAGCGGGCCTTCAGCTTGATGGTGCCGGTGGTGGCGTCAATCTGGTTATCCAGGCTGAGCAGCGCGCCGCTGGCGATTTTCTGCTTGTTGGTGCGGTCCCAGGCCTCAACCTGCAGGGCTTTACTCGCCTTCTGCGCCTGAACCACCGCCGCGATGTCATTTTCCGGCAGCGTGAAGACTAAATCGATCGGCTGGGTTTGCGTTAATACCACGATACCGGTGGTATCGCCGCTGGAGATCTGGTTGCCGATATCCACCTGCTTCAGGCCGACGCGCCCGTCGATGGGCGCAACGATGCGGCTCCAGTTGAGCTGCAGCTGGGCGCTGGCCACCGCCGCTTCGTCGGCTTTAATCGTGCCGTTGGTTTCGCTGACCAGCGACTGCTGGGTATCCAGCTCCTGGCGCGAAACGAGATTGCTTTTGACCAGCTGCTGATAGCGGGCGAGGTCGCGCCTGGCGTTGGCAAGGGTCGCCTTATCTTTGGCGAGCTGCCCCTGGGCCTGCGCCAGCGCGACTTTGAACTGGCTGGGGTCGATCTCCGCCAGCAGATCGCCGGCTTTTACCTGCTGGCCTTCCTGGAAGTGGATCGCCAGCAGCTGGCCGTCGACCCGGCTGCGCACGGTGACCGTATTGGCCGCCGTAACGGTGCCGAGTCCGCTGAGATAACGCGGGACCGACTCGCTGGTGGCGGTTGCCGCCTGCACCGGTGCCAGCGTCGCGCCGAAGCGGCCGTGACGAGCGCCTCCTGGGGCCTGCTGATGTTGACCATTCGTCGCAGACGGCGCACCGTTTGCGGTTTCACGACTATGCCAGAACCAATATGCTGCGCCGGCAACAATAATCACCGCCAGTGCGGTTCCCCAGCGAAGTGTGTGACTGCCTTTCATTTATTGTTATCTCATCCTGAAGCGTTTCGCGGAATGATACTATTTTAGTGACCAAACGCCCCGCAAAAATGGAGGAATTGTGAAAAGTCTGTCCAGAACTGTCTGGAAAAAATGCTTTTCGATGAGCCGCTTACGTTAAAGAAAAACGGGCGTTTTCTGACCGTAATCTGGCGGTCAACAGCGCGTTCCCTCCTGATTAATAAGGGGGCCCATTCGTGTGCTGATGCCTGGTATAACCACCGCTTTGTCATTATTATCGACATTATAGGTCTGCGCGACAGGGACTGAGACACCTGGGTTAAGAGTTTGCGAGGCGAATTCCGGTATCTGGCGCGAGTCGCGGAGGGACGATGAAATTTATTAAGAAACAGAAATGGCTGCTGGCCGGCGGCAGCATCACTGTGCTTCTTTCCGCATTTCTGACCAACAGCCTGATGTTATCGCATCAGCGCGCAGTTAGATAATATGAGTGACGAACTGCTCAGCCATGCTGAAGAGGTCACCACGTAAATTGTCTCGTCCATTAATCGTGTCCACACCCGAGAGATTGTGGGTTGTCGTAAGCAGGATATTGCCGCCCTGCGCGAGGTTATCTGGAAGTATTCTAATGTTGAAGACCTTGGGATCATTGAAAATGGCAGGATAGCCTGTACCGCCAACTGGGGCGTGCTCGATAAACCGCTACTGCTGCCTGACGAAAAGTATGTCGTGCCGAACGGCTTTAGCATCTACAAAGGGGGGCGCAACTATCTGCCATATGGCGTTGTTCTGGACATGAGCCAGTACGGCAATGTGATCTCGTTTACCTCTTCGTTTGCCTTCAGCGGTTTTGTGCGTCGCTATAAAGGGCTCGATTTTTCATTAACCAGCCGTTAGTCTGCGCCAAAAACGAAAAGATCGTCGGGGTGGAGGCGCTGGTTCGCTGGCATGACAAGATTTTTGGTCAAGTCCCGCCGGACCTGTTTATTTCGATGGCGGAGCAGCTTAATGTCTCCGACGATATTTCGGCGCTGGTGATTGAGAAGGCGACCCGTGAGCTGAAAACCATTCTGCAGGCCGATGCGGATTTCACCCTGGCGATAAATATCGGCAAAAGTGAAATCAGCAATCCGCGTTTTTTAGATAATCTGATGCGGGTGCTCAAGCGTCATGATATTCGCCGCAGCAGATTAAAATTGAAATTACCGAAAGAAGCGGCGAGTACTATAAAAAGATCGCGGCCTTTTCATTACAAGCGATGAACCGGGGATTGCGGATTGCCCTTGATGATTTTGGTACCGGCTCTTCCAACCTGCTGTGGTTGACCGAGGTGTTCTACGATGAAATTAAGCTGGATAAGTTTTTCGTAAACGGCCTGAAGAATGAGTACAAGCGCACGATTTTGAGCTCGATTCTGGAGATCGTCTGCCAGCTCAATAAACAAATTGTCTTTGAAGGGGGAGAAAGCAAAACCGACTATGAGTTTGTCAAATCCTTCGATGAGAACGCCCTGATTCAGGGATGGTATTTTTACAAGTCAATGCCGATTGAAAAACTCCGCGCGCTGCTGCTGACTGAACCGCTTCCGCTGCATGCGCAAAACGCGGAACCGTAGCGGGCGATAAAGGTCATCCGCCGACAGCGGAATGCGTCGTTTGCACACAATATACAGCGTAAATCGACAATCCTGACCGGCTATTCAGCCGGACTGGTGACAATATCTGTTTGATAATCAAGAAAACCCGTTGCTTTACCCGCGTGTCGGGAAGCGCAACGTTCATTTGTCACCTGAGGGTTCTCTATGCATTTCAACCAGGCTATTGCCCGTCTGCCCGCCGCCACCTGCGCCGCCGGCCAAACCACCGCCCGCCTCGGAGCGCCAGATATTGCCGGTACGACCCGCCAGTTCCTTGCCTACGTGGAAACCTTGCTGCAGCTCGGGCTGAAAGTCACCGTTCTGCCTGCCGCCGCGGATTACCCGGATGCTCACTTTGTGGAAGATACCGCGGTAGTGATGCCGGAGCTGGCGGTGATCACCCATCCTGGCGCGCCGAGCCGTCAGGGTGAAGTGGCGACCATCGCCCCGGTGCTGGCCGGTTTTCGCCCGTTGGTGCAGATGAGCGAACAGGGTCATATGGACGGTGGCGACGTGCTGCTGGTCGGCAAGCAGTTTTTTGTTGGCCTGACCGCACGTACCGACGAGCAGGGGATCCGCGAGTTTGCCGCCGCCGTCGAACCGCACGGCTACCAGGTCACCGCGATTGAAGTGAGTGCCGGGCTGCACCTGAAATCGATAGTGAACTACGTCGGGCGCAATACGTTGCTGCTGACGGAAGGCTACCTGCATCACCCAGCCTTTAGCGGCTTCAATACCATTGTGATCCCGCAGGAGGAAGCGTATGCCGGCAATACCTTGTGGATCAACGACACCTTGATTACGCCTCAGGGCTACCCCTATACCCTCGGCGAAATCAGCAAGCTGGGGATGCCGGTAGTGCAGCTCGACACCAGCGAATTTAAGAAAATGGACGGCGGCCTGACCTGCCTTTCACTGCGCTTTTAGCCACACCGTTGACATCAGGGGTAACCGATATGAAAACACGCATTGCCGCTTTACTGGCCTGTATGGCGCTGAGCGCACCGCTGGCCGCACAGCAGTTTGACACCATCAGCTTTGGGGTGGACGGTGGCTATCCACCGTTTGATGTCCTTGCTCCCAGCGGCGAGATCACCGGCTTTGACATTGATATTGCCAACGCCCTTTGTACGCAGCTAAAAGCGAAATGCGTCTTCGTGAAGCAGCCGTTCGAGAGTATGATTGCCGCGCTCAACGCTCATAAATTCGATGCCATTATCGCCTCGCTGAACATCACCGATGAGCGCAAGAAAGAGGTGGATTTCACCGACCGCTACTACCGTAGCGCGGCGCAGCTGGTGGCACGCAAGGGCAGCCCGCTGCAGCCAGATGCCGCCAGCCTCAAGGGCAAGACCGTCGGGGTACAGACCGGTTCAACCCATGAAGCCTACGCCAGAACCCACTGGGCCAACCATGGCGTGAAAATCGTCGGTTACGCCAACCAGGATAACGTTTATCTCGATCTGCTCTCCGGGCGTATCGATGCTTCTCTGCAGGACAATATTCAGGCGGCCACCAGCTTTATCGATACCCCGCGCGGGCAGAAGTTTGCCTTCGCCGGCCCGGTTATCAGCGATGGCAGTATCTCGTCTGACGTCGGCATTGCGGTGAATAAAGACAATCCGGCGCTGCGCGATGCCCTGAACGGTGCGATTAAGCAAATCCGCGCCGACGGCACCTACGAGGCCATTCAGAAAAAGTACTTCAGCTTTGATATCTACGGCAAATAAGCCGTGAAGGGGAGGGCGCGGTCGGCGATCGGCGCCCCTTTACGACACGGGTGGAAGACAGAATATGGTTGCAGACTATTTACCGTTACTGCTACGCGGCGCGGGGCTTTCGCTGTGCGTGATGCTGGTTTCGTTGCTGGTGGCGCTGTTGTTAGGGCTGGTGAATGCGCTGATTAAGCTGTTCGGGCCGCGCTGGCTACGCTGGTTTTCGACCGGCTATACCACGCTGGTGCGCGGCATTCCGGAGCTGGTCATTATGCTGCTGCTGTTTTTCGGCGGCGAGATGCTGGTGAATACGCTGCTGGGAGTGGTCGGGTTCGGGCCGGTTCGCTTCAATACCTTTATTTCCGGGGTGCTGGCGATTGGCTTTGTGTTTGGTGCCTACTACACCGAAACCTTTCGCGGCGCCTTTCTCACCGTCGACCGGGGGCAGACCGAAGCGGCACAAGCGTACGGCATGCGTCCGTGGACGGTCTTTCGGCGCGTGATGCTGCCGCAGATGCTGAGTTTTGCCATTCCGGGCATCAATAACAACTGGCTGGGGCTGATGAAAGCGTCGGCGCTGGTGTCGATCCTCGGTTTAGAAGATATGGTGTGGCTGGCGGAACAGGCCGGGCGCGCCACGCAGAAGCCGTTTTTGTTCTACTTCCTCGTGTCGCTGATTTATATGGTGATCACCGCCTTGTCCAGCTGGCTGTTTAATCGTCTGGCGAAGCGCTACGCGCTGCGCTCTTCGACGGCGGGGGCGGCACTATGAACCTGCAGACTTTTATCGATGCGCTACCGGGCTACCTGTGGAGCGACGGCAACGGCTCGGCGAGTGGGCTGGCGGTGACGGCGGAACTGTTTTTACTGTCCATTGTTCCCGGCATGGTGCTGGCGGTAGTGATGGCGGTCATCCAGGTGTACGGCCCGCGACTGCTGGCCTGGCCGATTCGCGGTTGCACCTGGTTCTTTCGCAGTACGCCACTCTACCTGCAACTGATGCTGATCTATTACGGGCTGTCGCAGTTCGATATCGTCCAGCTGGGCTGGCAAAACGATCGGCCATTCTGGCTGCTGTTCCGCGATGCGACCTTCTGCGCCACCTTAGCGTTGGTGCTGAATACGGCCGCTTACGTGGCCGAGTTGCTGGCAGGGATGATGATGACCTTCCCGCGTCAGGAGTGGGTGGCCGGTGAAGCCTACGGCATGAGCAAAGGACAAATTATTCGTCGTCTGGTGCTGCCGGCGACGCTGCGGCGGGGCATTCCGGCGCTGAATAACGAGATGGTGTTTTTACTGCATGCCACGTCGCTGGCCAGCACCGTCACGCTGCTCGATATTACCGGCGTCGCGCGGGCGTTTTATGCCATCACCTATTCGCCGTTTATTCCGTTCCTGATGGCCGCCGCGCTCTATTTGCTGTGTACTTTTTTACTGATATTCGCTTTTTCGCGCGCCGAACGACGCTGGCTGGCGTTTGCCCGCCGCTCGTGATCAGGAGCGTTTAATCGCCTGAAGTTCGGTCAGGGTCACGATTTTATCGACGCGGAATTTTTTGCTGGTCAGCCAGGTGTCCGCCAGCTGGCAGTAGTGGGCCATGCTGCGACAACCGATGCGCACCAGAAAATCAAAGCTGCCGCTGACCAGCCAGCAGTCGAGCACTTCCGGGGTCTGGCGCATCTCCTGTTCAAATACCGGCTGCGAGCGGCCATGGTCGGCCAGCGCAATCTGCGCCTGCACCACGAAGGCATGCTCCGGCTCGGGGAGATCGATAATCGCGCTGTAGCCTCTGATAATTCCATCGCGCTCAAGGCCACGTACGCGTTCCAGGCAGGGACGGGCGGTGAGGTTTACCTGCTCCGAGAGCTTTTGATAAGAAATGCGGCCATCCCGGCGCAGGATTTCAAGGATCTTATGATCGATACGGTCAAGCCGGGCTTTCTTTTCCACAAAGAGGACGTCCAATGAAAATTAAACACTATACCTTACCCGAACATGCCCTGGGTGGGCAGCGGCAATTAACGCATTTTCATTTTGGCGAACCCGGCGTCGGGGAGAAAGTCTATCTCCAGGCAGGGCTGCATGCCGATGAAATCCCAGGCATGTTGGTGCTGCACTATCTTAAAAGATTACTGTGCCAGGCGGAACGGCGCGCCGAGCTGCGCGGTGAAATTATCCTCGTTCCGGTGGCAAACCCACCGGGGCTGGCCCAGGTTATGCTCAACAGCGGCATCGGGCGCTTTGACCTCAGCAGCGGCCGCAACTTCAACCGTGATTTTCCCGACCTGGCCCGCCTGGCACAACCTCATTTGCAGACTACGGCGCCGCTGACGCACGATAATTACCGGCAGCGGGTACGCCAGGCGATGCGCGATGGGCTGGCCGCGGAGCCGGTGCGTAGCGAAGTGCAGGCGCTGCGCCATCATCTGCTGAGCCTGGCCTGCGATGCGGATGTGGTGCTGGATCTGCACTGCGACGACCAGGCCATTTTACATATGTACGCCGATCCGGCTTGGCAGCCAGAGGTCGGGGTACTGGCCGCTTTTCTTGGGATTGGCACGGTGCTGCTGTCGCAGGAGAGCGGCGGTCACTCATTCGATGAAGCCTGTGGGCTGCCCTGGCAGCGTCTGGCGGCCCCGTTTCCCCAACTGCCACGGCAGCCCGGCTGCATGGCGGTGACCGTCGAGCTGCGAGGCCAGCAGGAGGTCAATCATGAGGTGGCGCGTCAGGATGCTGAGCGGCTCTATCGCTACCTGCAATTTCGCGGCGTGCTGGCCGGCGATCGTCCGGAGGTCCCGCAGCAGCAGACGGTGATGCTGCCATTTAGCGCCGGAGAGATTGTCACCGCCCCGGCGAGCGGTATTCTGGTCCAGCTGAAACAGCCCGGCGAGTGGGTCAGCGCCGATGATGTGGTGGCTGAAATCGTCGACCCGCTGACCGATATGATCAAATCCGTCCGCCCGCAGGCCGGCGGGCTGATCTACGCCAGCCGTCGGGCGCCGTTTGTGACCTTCGGTGCCGAAGTGATGAAAATCGCCGGCGAGCAGCCCTTCAGCGGCGGTGGCGGGCTGGCGATGTAAGCGACAGCATTCTGCCTTCCCCAGGGTAATGGCTCTGAATGGTTGGATCTTATGATATCCTGCCGTTATTTGAGGTGTTTTCATGGCTACCGTCACAGTCCATTGCCCCGATGTGATTCAGATGAAGTTTACCGACATGGACTCAGCCCGA